>NZ_JFJV02000192.1:0-20451 GCF_000611145.1 Cupriavidus sp. SK-3
GCTTGCTGCAGCCAGATCTCGCCTGGCTGCGGCGGCGAATTACGGGTGCGCGCCGGCGGCTGCCAGACGGGCTGGCGCCGCGCCGAAACCGCTTCAATGCCCTTGTGGCGCGGTACATGGTCGGCCGTGCCCGGCGCCGCGGCGTGCATCGCGCCCAGGTGCGTGGTCTCCCAATTGTCCGGCTCGCGCGCGGTACGGGCGGGTGTGCGCAAAGGCGCGGAATCCGCCTCTTCCGGCTCCGCCATGACGGGCTTGCGCAGGAACAGGCTGCGCCAGGTTTCCCCGAACACCATCGGCGCGGCCAGCGCCAGCACGCCCAGCATCAGCAGCAGGCTTGCGCTCCAGCCGAACATGCCGGAAACCAGACCGCCCAGCGCACGGCCGGCGCTGCCGCCGGACGTGCTGCCCGCCATGCCGGCCTCGCCCGCGGCCCCCGTCAGCGCTTCGAGCGAAGCGCTCGCGCACAGCACGATCAGCGTGCCGAGCCAGACCCGCAGCGTGCCGCGTCCACTAAAGAAACGGCGCTCACCGGCAAGCAGGCGCGCCACCTGTCGCCACACCAGCGGCACAAGCCACAAGGTCGAAAATCCGAACCAGCCAAAACCCATTATCGAAACGCCATCATCTAATACCTCGGGCAGCGATTGTAGCGGGTCTGGGCGCGGCGTTTCCGCGCAAGATCGCTGCGAGGACGGAATATCGCGCGATTTCTGTGTAGAAACGCCCTCCCCCGCCGTGCGGACCGCCATCGCTGAACCCCGCGGCCCCCATGCCAGGACACGCGCGGCGCGCATCATGTGCGCTACTATGGCGCGACGCCCCTCTCACTTCATCGACCGTGCGGTCGATACATTCCCCAGCCAACCATGCAGACACGCTACGCCGGACTGTCCGCCCTGGTGGTCGATGACCACCCTTTCCAGTTGCTGGCGGCAGAGCAGTTGCTGACACAGCTCGGCGTCAGCGAGGTGCGGTGCGCCGCCGACGGCCACGCTGCGCTGGACCTGCTGGCGGCACGCAAGTTCGACCTCGTGCTCTGCGATATCGAGATGCCGGGGCTCAACGGGCCGGGCATGATGGACGAACTGACCCGGCGCAAGAACGCGTTCGCGGGCGCCCAGCCGCTGTGGGTCTGGGTGTCGGCGCTGCAGGACGACATCATCGAGTCCCATGTGAGCCTGGCCGATTCGGTCGGCCTGTCCGATGTGCGGGCGATTCGCAAGCCGATCTCGGCAGTGGTGCTGGAGGAAATCCTGCAGGATGTGCTGAGGCGCGACCTCACCACGGAAGTACCCGCGGCGGCACCGAGCCAGCCGGAAGACCACGACTTGCTGGCCGCGATGCAGACGCCTGGCGCCATCTTCATCATGCTGCAACCCCAGTTCCGGATCGGCAGCGGCGCGCTGGCGGGCGCCGAGGCGCTCTGCCGCTGGCGCCATCCGGAGCAGGGCCTGATCCGGCCCGACCTGTTCATTCCCAGGCTGGAGGCGCTGGGCGAGGCCGATGCGATCTTCCAGCTGGCGGGCCAGCAATGCCTGGCGGTGCAACAGCAATTGCTGGCGCGCGGCGTGCGCATCCCGCTCAGCATCAACGCATCCGCCCAGACACTATGCCGGCCCGGCGTACTGGACGCCTTCGATGCCATGGTGGAAGCCAGCGGCATGCCACGCCAGTTGTTGATCATCGAACTGACCGAAGGCTATCCGGTGCACGACACCCGTGCCCTGTCGATCGCACTGAACCGCTTGCGCCTGCTCGGCTACGGCGTGGCAATCGACGATTTCGGGATCGGCATCGCGACCCTCAAGCTCCTGGCCGACCTGCCATTCACCCAGATCAAGCTGGACCGCTCCTTCGTGGTCGCCGTACCGGGCAACGGCCAGCGCGCGGCGATCTGCCGCAACGTCATCAACCTCGCGCGCGACCTCAAGCTGGAGTGCGTGGCCGAGGGCATTGAAACGCCCGTGCAGCGCGATGCGCTGCAAGCCCTGGGCTGCGATCTTGGGCAGGGCTACCTGTGGTCGCCCGCGCTGCCGCCCGATATGTTCGTGGCCGAGGCGCTGGGCCGCTGGACGCCCTGAGGACGCAGGCGGAAGGCGGACCGGAAAGCCATGCGCGGCTACGCTAGTTCCACTTGCCGCTGATGCCGCCCACGCTCAGGCGCCCCGCGCCAAGCAGCGCGACCGCAAGCGCCGCGGCCAGGAACATGGCCTGCAACTCCAGCGCCCAGCCGCCGGTGTTGGCCAGCGTGCCGATCTGCTTCATGTGCACCAGGCCGACCGCGACCAGCATGTTGCCGGCCACGATCAGTGCGCCGAGCCGGGCCCAGAGGCCCAGGATCAGCAGGACGGGCGCCGCGATCTCGCCGATATAGACAAGGTACGCAATGGCCGGAGGCAAACCGGCCTGCGCCACCACCTGCGTCACGAACCCTGGCCCCTCGATGAGCTTGGAAATCCCATGCAACAGGATCAGCACGCCGAGCACGATGCGCAGTATCGCCTTGCCCAAGTCCTGGGATGCCTGAGAACCACTCATGGTTGTCACTCCTTTCCGGTCCGAAAACGAAAGCGCCGCAAGCAGGCAACTCCAGCCGGGCAGCACTGACGAAGCGCCTTTAGCTCCACGCGAGGCACGCACATGTACCTTAGTGCGCCGCGCCGTGAAGGTAAAGCCACAAGTTGCGCCGGTGCGTCATTGTCCGCATGCCCGTCCTCAGATCTGGCCAATCGGCCGGTGCATGCCGGGCTGGCGCGGCGGCTGCATGCCGGCTTTGCAGGCCGTCTCGGGCAGGATGTCGGCAAGGAAATCGAGAAAGCGCCGCAGCGCCGGCGGCATCCCCTTGCGCGAGGGAAATACCGCATGCAGGGTGCCGACCGGCATGATCCACTGGGGCAGCAGCACTTCCAGTTCGCCGTTTTCAATGGCGTCGCGGCAGAACATGCGCGGCAGCATCGCCACGCCCACGCCCGCGATGGCGGCCTCGCGCAGCAGGGCGAATTCGTCGGTGATCAGGCGTGGCTCGTAGGCAATGTGGATGGACTGGCCGGTATTGCAGCTCAGCGTCCAGACATGCTTGCCATCGTGCGGCTTCTGGTTGACGCCGGGCATGCCGTCCAGCGCCTCGGGCGTACGCGGGCGGCCGATGCTGTCGAGCAGCGCCGGACTGGCCACGAGCATGAGCGGGCTTTCGCCGTAAGTGCGCACCACGAGCGAGGAATCGTCCATCACGTCGCGCACGCGCAGCGCCAGGTCGAATCCTTCGGCGATGACGTCGACACGGCGGTTGGTGGCCTCCACCTCGATCCGAATCCCGGGATTGGCTTGCATGAAATGCCCGATCGCCGGGGCCAGCAGGCTTTGGGCGATCGCTACCGGACAACTGACCCGCAAATTGCCCCCCGGCTGGTCGCGTGCCTGCTCAATCACTTCGCGTGCCGCTTCCGCCTCCGCGAGCATGGCGCGGCAGCGCTCGTAGTACGCCTCGCCAATCGGCGTCACGCGTACCTGCCGGGTAGTCCGGCGCAGCAATTGCACGCCCAGGTCGCGCTCGAGCTGCGCAATGCGCCGGCTCAGGCGGGACTTTGGCACGCCGCTGGCACGGCTGGCGGCGGAAAAACTGCCATGCTGGACCACCTGGGCAAACAGCGAGAGATCGTTCAGGTCTTGCATCGGACTTCCTCGGCGGGGGAGCGCGCCAGGGTAGCAGCCGGCTGGCGTTCTGCCTCTGGAACAATAAGTTCTATTTTGCCCCACTACCGGCATCAATGGCAGACCGCTATCTTTGCTTCATCCAACCCGAACCCCTGTGGAGATGAACATGAAGATCTTGCAAATCGACTCGAGCGTACTTGGCGGCCACTCCGCTTCCCGCACCCTGACCGCCAAGGTCGTGGCCGACCTGCGCGCCAGGCACCCGGAAGCCACCCTGACCGTGCGCGACCTGGACCAGGACGCTCCGGCACACCTGTCGAACGCACTGCTGCCCGTGCTGGGCGGCCCGAAGGACGGCCTGAACGCGCTGCAGGAAAGCGAACTGCAACGCACCGAAGCCTTCCTGAAGGAATTCCTCGAAGCCGACGTGCTGGTCGTGGGCGTGCCGCAATACAACTTCAGCATCCCGAGCCAGCTCAAGTCCTGGATCGACCGTATCGCCCAGGCCGGCCGCACCTTCAAGTACACCGAGACCGGCCCGGTTGGCCTGGCCGGCGGCAAGCGCGTGATTGTGGTGTCGTCGCGCGGCGGCGTGCGCCAGGACGCCAACGCCCTGGACCTGCACGAGCAGACCGTCGACGTGGTGTTCCGCTTCCTGGGCATCACCGACATCACGTACGTGCGCGCGCATGGCCTCGCCATGGGCCCGGAAGCCCGCGAAGCCGGCCTGGCCTCTGCCAACAGCGCCGTGGCAGCCCTGGCCGCGTGATCGCCTGACCGCCAGGCGGCGGCACGCCGCCGCGCCGCCAGGCAAAACGCCCGCCCGCATTCATGCCGGCGGGCGTTTTGCGCTCGGGCAAGCCGTTTCCCACCTCTTTGGCCGGCCCGCCCGGTGAGCGCATTGCCCCCGGTTTTGCAGGCGAGAGCCTGCTATGCCCCGTGCATGATCGGGTCTATGATGGTTCGGAACGCCCGAGCGGTTTCGGTGCACGTCCATCCAGGGGGAAGCCCGCGCGGCCTCGTTGCGAGGGCCTCGGTCGAAACCTGTCCGCAATCCACACGCCACGGCCAGCCGCCCTTCGCGCGGCATCCGCGGCAGATGCCAAGTCCGCAAGGTTCGATAAGTTCGATAAGGGAGCCCGCATGTCCTCTGCCCTGCTGCCTGCCAGCGCCGTGCATCCTCCGCACGAGCCGGCCCTGCTTGCCCGGTACCGCCACATCCGCTCGGCCACCGAGGCCATGGTCGCCGACCTGACCGATGCCGACGCCACGGTGCAGTCGATGGACGACGCAAGCCCGGCCAAATGGCACCTGGCGCATACCACCTGGTTCTTCGAAGAGTTCGTGCTGACGGCCCGCATCCCGGACTACGAGCCAGTCGACCCGCAATACCGCTACCTCTTCAACTCCTATTACGAGTCGGTCGGGGCCCGCCACCCGCGCCCACGCCGGGGATTGCTCTCGCGGCCCTCGCTGGACGAGATCCTGGCTTACCGCGAAGCGGTCGACGAAACCATGCTCGGGCTGCTCACGAGCGCGCAGACGGATGCCGAGGCAGCGCTGATCGAGCTTGGCCTGAACCACGAGCAGCAGCACCAGGAGTTGCTGCTGACCGACATCCTGCACCTGTTCGCGCAAAATCCGCTGAAGCCGGCTTTCGCGCCGGAGTTGCTGGCGCCCGTCATCGCCGACCCGCGCCCGGCCGCCGAATGGATCCGCTTTGCCGGCGGCGTGGTCGCCATCGGCCACGACCGCGACGGCTTCGCCTTCGATTGCGAAGGCCCGCGCCACAATGTGCTGCTGCAGCCGTACCAGCTCTGCTCGCACCCCATCAGCAACCGCCAGTGGTTTGAATTCATCGAGGACGGCGCCTACCGTACCGCCGGCCTTTGGCTGTCGGATGGATGGCGCTGGGTCTGCGAACAGGGCATCGAAGCGCCGCTGTACTGGGAGGAACGCGAGGGCACCTGGTGGCAGATGAGTTTGCGCGGGATGCAGCCGGTCGATCCCGATAGCCCGGTCACCCATGTCAGCTTCTATGAGGCCGATGCCTTCGCCCGCTGGGCCGAGCGCCGCCTGCCCACCGAGGCGGAATGGGAGCATGCGGCGCGCAACCTGCCGGCCACGGGGAATTTTGTCGAAGGACGGATTCTGCGGCCGCTGCCTGACCGGCAAAATACCTCGGGCGTGCTGCGGCAGATGTTTGGCGACGTGTGGGAATGGACCGCCAGCCCCTTCCAGCCCTACCCGGGCTTCCGGCCGGGCGCCGGCGCGGTGGGGGAATACAACGGCAAGTTCATGTGCAGCCAGCTGGTGCTGCGTGGCGGTTCCTGCGTGACGCCGGAATCGCATATCCGCGCCAGCTACCGCAACTTCTTCTATCCGCACCAGCGTTGGCAGTTCACCGGCGTGCGCCTCGCGGACGACGCGTAGCCGGGGCGGGAACACGCCGGGCAAGACCGGCGCGCTTCCCGCAAATTCAGTTCCAGCCCTTTTGCGGGGACTGCGAGCTCAGCGGTGTCTGCGGATACAGCTTCTGCCAGCGCGATTTCAGCCCGTCCGCGATTTCCTTCTGGTGGTAGCGCTCGGCAAAGTCGATTGCCGTCATGCCCTGCTGGTTCTTCAGCCGCATGTCCGCGCCCTCGTCCAGCAGCAGCTTGACCGTCTCGATATGGCCGCCGCGCGCGGCCATCATCAGCGGCGTGGTGCCGTTGGGGCTTTCGGCGTCGATATAGGCAGCGTGATCAACCAGGAACTTGACGATCTCGTTGTTGCCGTTGGTCGCCGCGTAGTGCAGCGGCGTCCAGCCCGTCTTGTTGATCTCGACCTCCATCTGGTCGACCATCAGCTTGACCATATCGAGTTCGTTCTGCAGGCTGGCCATCATCAGCGGCGTCTCGCCGGCCGCATTGGTCTTGTCGAAATCGATATTCTTGGCGCGGATCAGTGCCCCCGCCACCTTCAGCGACTTCTCGCGCAATGCCACCACCAGCATGGGATTGCCCTTGGCATCGACAAGGTTGGGATCGACGCCGCGCGCCAGCATCTTCTGGACGGCGTTGATGTCGTCGAACTCCACCGCCTTGCGCATATCGTCGGCGGGCGTCGCCCAGGCAACCGTGCCGCAAAGCAGCGCCGCGACAGCGGCGAGACGCCGTACAGTCTTCATGTTAAACATGAGTATTCCTATCTATATGCTTGAAAAGACGGAAGAAATTTTCGGAAGTCTGCTCCGCCAATTCCTCGACCGGAATGCCGCGCAGATTGGCGATGAATTCGCCCACATGGCGCACCCAGGCTGGCTGGTTGGTCTTGCCGCGGTAAGGCACGGGCGCCAGGTAAGGTGAATCGGTCTCGATCAGCATGCGCTCCAGCGGTATCTTGCGCGCGGTTTCCTGCAGCTCCACGGCGTTCTTGAATGTCACGATGCCGGAAAACGAGATATGGAAGCCTTCATCCAGCGACTGCCGGGCGATCTCCCAGCTCTCGGTGAAGCAATGCATCACCCCGCCGGCGGCGCGCGCGTCTTCCTCGCGCATCAGGCGCAGGGTGTCGTCGGCGGACGAGCGGGTATGGATAATGAGCGGCTTGCCGGTCTGCCGCGCGGCGCGGATATGGGTGCGGAAACGCTCCCGCTGCCACTCCATGTCGGCGATGCTGCGGCCGTTCAGACGGTAGTAGTCGAGCCCGGTCTCGCCGGTGCCGACCACCCGCGGATGCGCCGAAAGCGCCAGCAGGCGCTCCAGCGTGGGCTCCTCGCCCTCCTCGTAGTCGGGATGCACACCGACCGAAGCGTAGAGATGCGGAAACTGCTCGGCGAGTGCCAGCACGCGCGGGAAATCTTCCAGCGTGACCGAGATGCACAGCGCATGCGTTACCTGGCTGGCACGCATGTTCTCCAGCAATTCGGGCAAGCGTTCGGCCAGTTCGGGGAAATCTAGATGACAGTGGGAATCGACAAACATTGGGGCGGTTTCCGTATAGAGACGCCGCCGCGGGCGGCGCCACCCGCCATTGTATCCGGTCGTGCCCGCGCGCCCGCCCACGGCGGATCAGCGGGCGCGGCCCGCCGCCGGATACGCCACTTGCGCCAGCCGGAATCAGAACGGGGCGATCGCCGCGCAGGCCTGCTCCAGCGTGAGCGGCGCCGGGTCCAGCAGCAGCCGGCACACCGCGGATTCGCCCTCCTCATCCGGGCTTGCCAGCGGATCGGATGGCAGCAGGCGATGCCGCAGCAGCGCGTCGGCCAGTAGCAGCCGGCGGGCGTCGACACCCGGCCGGGTCGCCTCCCAGGCCATCAGGATGGCGGCACTGGCGTGGTAGAGGGCGCTGGCGGCGCGGCGGCTCTCCGCCTCGTGCCGCGCACCGCCCGCCACGGTCTCGGCGAGCGAAGCAGCACGTTGCCACCCTTGCCACAGGGCCTGCCGCAGTGGCGCCGGCAGGTTCCCGGATTGCTCCAGCCGACCCGCCAGCAAGCTCCCCAGGGCACGGTGAGCCCCTTCCTTTCCCACCGCCCGCTGGATGGCATCCAGCGCATTGATATTGCTGGTGCCCTCCCACAGCACGCCGATATGGGCGTCGCGGACCAGCCGCGCGTTGACGAAATCCTCGATATAGCCGTTGCCGCCCCGCACTTCCATGGCGCCGGTCGCCACGGCGATATTGTCCCGGCAGGCGCGCAGCTTGATCAGCGGCGTCAGCAGGCGCAAGGCTTGCCGTGCGCTACCGTCGCCCTCGCCCTCGCCCTCTTCCTCGCCGGCCCGCCGCATGGCGTCCGCCGTGGCCATGACCATCGACAAGGCCGCCTCGGTGGGGACCATGATCTTCAGCAATTGCCGCCGCAGCAGCGCATGGCCAATGACCTCGCGCCCAAAGGCCGAGCGGTGCCGCGCGGCCTGCAGCGCTTCGTTCAGGCAACGGCGCATCATGGCGGCGGCGCGCACCGCGTGCGACAGGCGCGACAGGTTGACCTGCTCCATCATCTGCTTGAGGCCCTGGTCGAGCGCGCCCACCGGATAGGCCACCGCCCCTTCGAGCCGGACTTCGCCGCTGGCCATTGACCGCGTGCCCAGCTTGTCCTTCAGCCGGACGATGCGGTACGTGTTGCGGCTGCCGTCGTCCAGCCGGCGCGGCAGCGCGAACAGCGCGAGCCCTCGGGTGCCGGACGGCGCGCCTTCGGGGCGGGCCAGCAGCAGGACAACGTCCGCATCGGCATGCGAGCAGAACCACTTCTCGCCGTACAGGCGCCACTGGCCACCTTCCTCGCGCGCCACGGTCTCGATGGCACCCACGTCCGAGCCGCCGGCCTTCTCGGTCATGAACTGGGTGCCCTTCCAGAGCGACGCCAGGTCGGCGGACAGCATGCTGGGCAGCAATTTTTGCTGCAAGGCCTGGCTGCCGAACTTGCGGATCAGGTGGATCGAGGTATCCGTCACGCTGATCGGGCACATCTGGCCGAACTCGGACTGCACGAACAGGTACTGGAAGGCGTATTTCGCCGCCGGCGCCAGCGGCGCGGCGCATCCCAGCACGCCGGCGCGGTGGCCCATCGCATGGAACTGGAAATCGGCGAAGGCGATGTGCTCCATCTCCTGGTAGGCCGGGTGGTATTCGATCCAGTCGTGGTCGTCGCCCCAGCGGGTGCGCGCGTGAAGCACCGGGGCGTATTTGTCGGCCACCGCCGCCAGCGCATTCAGGCGGCCGCCAGCCAACTGGCCCATGCGCTGGAAATGCGGCAGCAGGTGCTGGTGTTCCCGCGCCGGCAGGTACAGCGCCAACAGGTCCCGCAGGCCCCGGTCGAGC
Source organism: Cupriavidus sp. SK-3 (assembly GCF_000611145.1). Classification (NCBI taxonomy): domain Bacteria; kingdom Pseudomonadati; phylum Pseudomonadota; class Betaproteobacteria; order Burkholderiales; family Burkholderiaceae; genus Cupriavidus; species Cupriavidus sp. SK-3. Next base: position 9,457 of record NZ_JFJV02000192.1, read on the forward strand.
GCGAAAAAATCCAGGCCGGCGCAATCCGGCGCGAGGTGGCGGGAGCTGGTCCCCGCATCACCGGGGCGTGGACTGACGAACTCGGCGTAGCTGGCTTGGAAGGACATGGGAGGATTCCGGCAGGAGGATGGAAGGACGAGAGAAATATTCAGATCACGCCGGCAGCGCGCAGGCTGATCAGATCCTCGGGGGCCATGCCCAGGCTGTCGCCCAGCACGGCCTCGGTGTGCTCGCCGAGGACAGGCGGCCCGCTCTGGCAGTCCAGCGGCGTGGCGGAGAAGCGCATCGGGCTGGCGATGGCGGGACAGGTCCCGCCGGTGGAAAGCGGCAGGTCCACGCGGATGCCGCGATGCCTGACCTGCGGATCGTCGAAGGCCTGGGCAAAGTCATTGATGGGACCGCAAGGCACGCCGGCCGCTTCCAGGCGCGCGCGCCAGGCTGCGGTGGTGTCGGCGCGCATGATGTCCGCCAGCAGCGGCAATAGCGCATCGCGGTTGACCAGCCGGCCGCTGACCCCGGCAAAGCGCGCATCGGCGGCAAGATCCGGCCGGCCGATGGCCTCGCAGTACGAGGCAAACAGTCCGTCGTTGCCCACCGCCACGATCAGCTTGCCGTCCTGGGTGGCGAAGACCTGGTACGGCACGGCGTTGGGATGCGCATTGCCGTAGCGGCGCGGTACCTTGCCCGAAGCCAGGTAGCCGACCGCCTGGTTGCTGCCAAGCGCGAGCGCGCAGTCGAGCAAGGCCATGTCGATATGCTGGCCCAGGCCGCTGCGCTCGCGCCATGCCAGGGCGGCCGTGATCGCGAGGCTGGCGTACAGGCCGGTGGTCATGTCGGCCACCGCCACGCCGAATTTCTGCGGCCCGCCGCCTTCGCATTCGCCGCAGGCATCGTCGGGCTCGCCGGTCAGGCTCATCAGCCCGCTCATGCCCTGGAAGACGAAGTCGTAGCCGGGACGGTGCCGATAGGGGCCGGTCTGCCCATAGCCGGTGACCGAGCAATAGATCAATCCGGGGTTGGCCGCGCGCAGGTCCTCGTAGCCGAGCCCGAAGCGCGCCAGTGTGCCGACCTTGTAGTTCTCCACGAGCACATCGCAGGTGGCGGCCATGCGCCGCACGATCTCCTGGCCTTCGCTGGTCGCGAAATCGACAGTGACCGATTTTTTGCCCCGGTTGGTTGAGGCGTAATAGGTGGAGTCCTGCCGTTCCTGCCCGGCTTCGACGGGCATCCAGGGCGGCCCCCAGCCGCGGGTTTCATCGCCCGCGCCGGGCCGCTCGACCTTGATCACCTCCGCGCCCAGGTCGGCCAGGTTCTGGGTGCACCAGGGGCCGGCCAACACCCTGGTCAGGTCGAGTACGCGGATATGGGAAAGCGGTTTGTTCATGTTGGCGTCGTCGTGGCTTGGGTGGCGGGTCGTGCTTGTTCAGTCGGCGCGGATGTGCGCGGCCGTGATCACCTTGCCGTAGCGGGCGGTTTCCTCGCGGATATAGGCACCGAAGGCTTCGCGGTAGTAGCCCACCGGCTCGGCCCCGCTGCGCAGCAAGGTTTGCTGCACCGCCGGCTCGGCCACGATGCGCTCGATCTCGCTGGCCAGCCGCTCCACCACGGCGGTCGGCGTGGCGGCGGGCGCCACCAGGCCGACCCAGGCCGACATCTCGATGCCGCCGAAGCCAAGCTCCGCCGTGGTCGGCACATCGGGCATCACCGCCGAGCGCTTCGCGTTCATCACGGCAAGCGCGCGCAGCTTGCCTGCCGTGATCTGCGGCAGGCCGGTGAAGGCGGGCTCGAAGGTCATCGACACCTCGTTGGCCATCACGGCGGCCTTGGCCGGCGCGCTGCCCTTGTACGGCACGTGCAGCACGTCGATCCCGGCGCGCGCCTTCAGCATCTCGCCAGCAAGATGCGCGGTCGAGCCGTTGCCATACGATGCATAGCTCAAGCTGCCTGGCTTGGCGCGGGACAGTTGCACCAGTTCGTCCATGGTCCTGGCGGGCACGGCCGGATTCACCACGATCACGCTTGGCGCTGTGGCAACCAGCGCGATCGGCGCGAAACTCCGGGCGGGGTCATAAGGCAGCTTCGGGTACAGCCAGGGATTGATGGTCAGCGTGGTATTGGTGGCCGCCAGGAGCGTGTAGCCATCGGCGCTGGCTCCTGCGACCTGCTCCGCGCCGACGATGGTGGCTGCCCCCGGCCGGTTTTCCACCACCACAGGCTGGCCAAGCCGCTCGCCAAGGCGCAGGCCGATCACGCGCGCCACGACGTCCGTCATGCCGCCGGCCGCATAGGGCACGACGATGCGAATGGGCTGGCGCGGATAGGCTTGCGCGGCGGCCTTGGTTGCCGTCATCACGGTCAGCAATGGGGTGATGAGCAAGACGACGAGGGTCTTCGGATTCACGGCTGTCTCCCTGGTTCTTTTTTGTTGCGCGCCGCTGGCCGAGGAAGGCCGCCGAGGGTGGGTGCGCAAGAACCATTCTCAAACTCGCGAGTTTTCTCGTCCAATATCGTTTTTTGCGCTATTTATATCGGTATTGAATCAATCACTCTGGACTTACATGGACCTTCGACAGTTGCGCTACTTCGTTGCCGTCGCCGAGGAACTGCATTTCGGCCGGGCGGCCGAGCGCCTTGCCATCACCCAGCCGCCGCTGAGCTTCAACATCCGCCAGCTGGAAGACTCGCTCGGCTTCGCGCTGCTGCGGCGCAGCACGCGCGAGGTTGCGCTAACGCCCGCCGGGCGGGTGATGTACCAGGAAGCGGTGAAGATCCTTGCCCTGGCGCGCGATGCGCAGGGCCTGGCGAGCCGGGCCGCCAAGGGGGAAACCGGCGCGGTGCACGTCGCCTTTGTCGGCTCGGCCATGCTGACGAAGCTGGCCGCGGCGATTCATGCGTTTGCGCAAGAGCGGCCGGGGGTGGAGGTGGTGGTGCACGAGCTGAACAGCTTTGAGCAGATCGAGGCGCTGCAGCGCGGCCTGATCGATATCGGCATCGCGCATCCGCGCGTCATCCCGGCCGGACTGGCGTCCCGCGTGCTCTATGCCGAACGGTTTATCTGCGTGCTGCCGTCGGATCATCCTCTGGCGGCGCAGGCGCAAGTCGATCTGCGGCAATTGCGCCTGGAAGATTTTGTACTGTTCCCGCGCCATTTCGCGCCGGAGTACTACGACAAGATCGTCGCCCTCTGCATGGGCGCCGGCTTTACGCCCAGCATCCGCCATGAAGTGCGCCATATGCTGACGATCGCTACGCTGGTATCGCAGAACTTCGGCGTTTCGCTGGTGCCCGCGTCGGTGGCGCTGGTGCAGTTGCCCAACCTGGCCTGCCGGCCACTGGCAAGGCCGGGCCGGGCCTCCGAACTGCATGGCGTCTGGCGCGCGGACGAGCAGGCGCCGGCCGTGCTGGCATTGCTTGCCGCGCTGGAGGCGGCTGGAAACGGGGAGATGCAGGCCTAGGCAGCCGCCATCCGGTTACTCCCCGGGCTTCGTCAAATGCCGGCCGAGGATGACCAGGTCGCGCTCCACGCCGTCAAGCACCGCCACGCGCGGCAGGTTACCCCAGCGCTCGAAGCCGAGCGAGGCGAACAGGCCCAGGCTGGGCGCGTTGTGGCCGAAGATGAAGCCCAGCAGGGTGTTGACCCCGATCTGCGGCGCATGCGCGATGGCCTGCTGCAGCAGGAAGCGTCCCAGGCCCTGTCCCCGGCGGCTGGCGTCGAGATAGATCGAAACTTCCGCGGTGGCACCGTAAGCCGGGCGCCCATAGAAGTCGGAAAAACTGAGCCAGCCGGCCATCTTCCCTTCCCTGTCCTCCGCCACCCACAGCGGCCGCCGCCCGGGCTTGTGTTCATCGAACCAGGCCTGGCGCGATGCCACCGTGACCGGCTCGGTGTCCGCCGTGACCATGCGCGACGCCACGGTGCTGTTGTAGATGGCGACGATGGCAGCGAGGTCGCGCTGCTCCGCGACCCGGACTGAAAAATCGGAATCACTCATTTTGAAATTCTTCTAAAACAATAAGTTGGGCCACAAAGTTAAGGTCAACTACAAAGTATGGGTGGGCTTGGCAGATTCGATCGTCTTGCCCAGGATCTCTTCCACCGTGCGGCGCAGGTTGCGGCCCATATCGTCGTCCGGCAAGTGAATCCCGATGCCCGGTGTCTTGTTCGGCGTGCCGACGGGCGTGATCCATGCCACCTGGCCCGCGATCTGGTACTTCTGCGGCCGGTCGAGCAGCGACAGCACCAGGAATACCTGCTCGCCCAGCCTGAAGGGCCGGTTGCTCGGGACAAAGATCCCGCCGCGCAGCAGGAACGGCATGTAGGCGGCATAGAGCCCTGCCTGGTCCTTGATCGAAAGCGAAAGCACGTTCGGCCTGGAGGATGCGCCGGGAACGGTCGGCGCCCCAATTCCACCTGCGGCGCCGGGAACGCTGGCGCCCCGTGCCCCTGTCACTTCTGTGTTCATGACTGACCCCTTGTTCACTCTATGGCCTTCAGGCCTTATTGGACTTATTGAACTTATTGCAACCGCCTATCCGAGCGCTCCCGCTTACTGGAACAACTGGCGGTATTCCAGAAACACGGATTCCATGACCAGCCGCGCCGCCAGCGGATGATTCTCGCTGCGGCGATGGCTCAGCAGCCGCGCCGAGAAGGCCTGCAGCCGGTGCGCATCGGTGGCCTGCGCGCAGCGTGCCAGGACCGCTTGCTCGCGTGGGAAATAGCGCGGCGCCGGGGCGGCGGCCAGGCGCGCCGACAGCAGATCGTACGTCCAGCGCTGCAAGATGCCAAGCACCGACGGCACCGGCAACTTCTGGACCTGTTCGGCTGCCGCCAGCGCATCGAAGCCGGCACCGGCGCCAAGCTGACTCACCAGCCAGCGCTGCATCGGCTGCTCCTCCGCTTCGGCGGCGTGCAGCGCGGTCAGCGGCGAGCCGCCGGCCAGCGCCAACTGGGCCTCGGCATCGCCCACGCCCTGGCTGCCGAGCCACGCCATGGCGTCGGCGGCGCTGGGCCGCTGCACGGAGAACTGGCGGCAACGCGACAGGATGGTGGGCAGCACGCGGTCCAGGCGGTCGGTCACCAGCAGGAACACGGTCGACGGCGGCGGCTCCTCCAGCGTCTTGAGCAAGGCGTTTGCGCCCTCGCTTTGCAACGCATCGAGTGGATAGACAACCACCAGGCGCAGGCCGGCACGGTGCGTGCCGATACCCACGGTATCGATCAGCGCCCGCACCTGTTCCATGCGGATCACCTTGCTGGGCGTCTTCTTCTTGCCGCTCTCGTCGGTCTCGGCGTCGCCCGCGGCCTCCATGGCTTCCGGGCGCACCACGCTGAAATCCGGATGATTGCCCTGGCTGAACCAGTGGCAGGCAGAGCATGTGCCGCAGGGCTGGCCATCGGGCCGCGGGGTTTCGCACAGCAGTCCCTGGGCGAAATGCAGCGCCAGGTCGCGCTTGCCGATGCCTTGCTGGCCGTGAATCAGCAAGGCATGCGGGAGCCGCTCGCGCAGCGCGTTCAGCCGTTGCCAGTCTTCTTTCTGCCAGGGATAAAGCATGCGAATCAGTAAGTTAGGGTTGATACTTCGAGTGACCACTCAGATTGAGAGTGCAATGACGCGCGCCAGCCGCCGCAAGATCCACCACTATCACAATCTGCGAATAATGATGTCAATTCAAAGTGTTGCCAGGATTTTCTCAAGCTCCACCTGAATCCCGGCAATGGTCCGGGTCGCGTCGATGACCCGGAAGCGCTGCGGGGATTCGGCCGCGCGGCGCAGGTATTCCTGCCGGGTGCGGTCGAAGAAGGCGCGCGACTCGGCCTCGAACTTGTCGGGCTCGCGGGCATCGGCCAGGCGGGCGCTGGCGGTTTCCAGCGGCACGTCGAACAACAGCGTGAGGTCCGGCTGCAAGCCGTCCTGCACCCACGCCTCAAGCACTTCGAGGCGCGCGCGCGGCAAGCCCCGGCCCCCGCCCTGGTAGGCAAAGGTGGCGTCGGTGAAGCGGTCGGATACGACCCAGTCGCCGCGCGCCAGGGCCGGCTCGATGACTTCGGCAATATGTTCGCGGCGAGCGGCGAACATCAGCAGGGCCTCGGTTTCGAGGTGCATCTTGCGGTGCAGCAGCAGTTGCCGCAGGTCCTCGCCAAGCGGCGTGCCACCCGGTTCGCGGGTGGTGACAACGGCGGCACTGCCGGCCAGGCGGGCGCGCAGGCGCTCCGCCACCCACTCCACGTGAGTGCTCTTGCCGGCACCGTCGATGCCTTCGAATGTGATGAATTTTCCGCGCATGGGGAGACTTATTTGCCGCGCTGGTATTTGTCTACCGCGCGGTTGTGTTCGGGAAGCGAGTTGGAGAAATGGCTGCTGCCGTCGCCGCGCGCCACGAAATACAGCGCATCGGACGGCGCCGGCGCGGTGGCCGCGGCCAGCGAGGCCAACCCGGGCAAGGCGATCGGGGTGGGCGGCAGGCCGTTACGCGTATAGGTATTGTAAGGGGTGTCGGTTTGCAGGTCGCGCTTGCGGATATTGCCGTCGAACCCTTCGCCCAGGCCGTAGATCACGGTGGGGTCGGTCTGCAGCATCATGCCCTTCCTCAGCCGGTTGACGAATACGGCGGCGATCAGCGGGCGCTCGGCCGGCTGGCCGGTTTCCTTCTCCACGATGGAAGCCATGATCAACGCTTCATAGGGCGACTTGTACGGCAGGCCGGGCGCCCGGGCGTTCCAGGCATCCGTCAGGCGGCGCTGCATCGCGCGGTAAGCATGGCGGTACAGTTCCAGGTCGCTGCTGTCGCGCGCGAACAGGTAGGTATCGGGGAAGAACATGCCCTCCGGGGCCGGCTCGGGCGCGCCGATCGCCTTCATCAACTCCGCATCCGACAAGCCGCGGCTATCGTGCTTGAGCGCCGGGTGCGCATCCACGGCGGCGCGCATCTTGCGAAATTCCCACCCCTCGATCACGGTCAGCACATAGTGGTTGACCTCGCCCCGGGCGATCTTGCCGATCACCGACAGCGGCGTGGCGCTGCTGTCGAACTCGTAGCCGCCAGCCTTGAGGTCGGCGCTGTGGCCGGTAAGCCGCACCAGCAAGGCAAACAGGCGCGGATCCATGCGCACGCCGCCGCGCTCGATCTGGCGGCCGACGCTGGCCACGCTGGAATTGGGCTTGATCACCACCTCGATCGGCGAGGCCGACAACTGGAGCGGACGATTGGCCCACCAGGCAAAGGCACCGGCGGCGGCAATCGTGAAAACCGCGGCGACCAGGGTCAGTCGCAGGAAAATACGTTTCATGTAGGGCAAGTAGTGGTGGCGCATCATGCGCCCCGGCAACGCCGGCCGCGCGCTGCATCAATTGCGCAGGGCGCCGGCTGAAATGGCGACAGCCTCATATAATACCGGGAGCCTTGCACCGCCACGAGCGCGCCCCATATGCCGGAGATCAGCCGGACAGCGGCGCCCCGGCCCGGCGGACTCCGGTTTGCGCCATACACCGTGCCATTTACCGTGCGATTTACCGCGCTTTTTGCTGCCACATTCACTGTAATTCGCCGGCCTTTGTAGCTTTGTAGCCTTTGTGCCTTTTGTCGGCGTTTGCGCCTTCCATCCGGCGCTGCCCAGCGCCCTCTTGCTTGCGATACCTGCCATGAATTCCCCTACCCCCGACCTCGCCACCCAGTTCGAAGCCGTGCGCCAGAGCGGAGTCGTCTGCCGGCCCGCGCAGCTGGGCCTGATCCGGGTTGCCGGCGACGACGCCGGCAGTTTCCTGCACACCCAGCTCACCAACGCCGTCGACGATCTCGCCACCGGCACCGCGCGCGTGGCCGGCTATTGCTCGCCCAAGGGCCGGCTGCTCGCCAGTTTCCTGATGTGGCGGGACGAAGAAGGCATTGTGCTGCAACTGTCGGCGGACCTGCAGCCCGCCATCCAGAAGCGCCTGTCGATGTTCGTGCTGCGCGCCAAGGCGCGCCTGTCCGATCTGACGCCTGACCGCGCCGTGCTGGGCGTAGCCGGCGCCGGCGCCGCCGCGGCACTGCAGGCAGCCGGCCTGCCCGCCCCCGCCGAGCCGTGGTCGACGGGGGCAGCGGGTGCCGCTACCGTGATCCGGCTCCCCGATGGCGCCGGCCTGCCGCGCTGGCAGGTGGTGCTTCCGGCCGAGCAGGCAGCGCAGGTGCAGGCCGCGCTGTCGGCGCAACTGCTGCCGGCGGACGCGGCGGTGTGGGACTGGCTGGAGGTGCAGGCCGGCGTGCCGCGCATCGCGCTTGCCACGCAGGAGCAATTCGTGCCGCAGATGATCAACCTGGAACTGGTCGGCGGCGTGAGTTTTCGCAAGGGCTGCTATCCGGGCCAGGAAATCGTGGCGCGCAGCCAGTACCGGGGTACGCTCAAGCGCCGCATGTGGCTGATCCACGGCGAAGGCGAAGTGCCGGCCGCGGCCACCGAGATCTTCCGCCCCGAGGATCCTGAACAGCCCTGCGGCATGGTGGTCAATGCCGCCGCCGCGCCGCAAGGCGGCTGGGACAGCCTGGCCGAACTCAAGATCGATGCCGCCGGTGGCGCCCTGCACCTGGGTAGCGCCGGCGGCAGCCCGGTGCGCGTGGGCGAACTGCCCTACGCGGTACCCATCGGCGACGCAGCCTGAACCGCCAGCCCCGCGCAGGAGACTGTCATGAGCGACCACCTTTACGTCTATTTCCGGGTGCCGGAAGCCCTGGCCGATGCCGCGCTGCCGCATTGGCATCGCTGGATGGAGACCGTTGCCGAAGCCGGCGGAATTGGTGGTACGCTCTTACGCAGGCCCGAAACGCGCGACGGCATGCAGACCTGGATGGAGGCCTATGCCGACGTGCCGCCAGCCTTCGATCTGCTTCTTGATGGCCTTTGGCGGCAGAGCGGGCTGCAGGATTTCATCAGCGGCGAAAGGCAGGTCGAGCGCTTTGTCGACCTGGACCAGCTCTGATGGCGGCAGCGGCAGGATCACCGCGCGGTGGTGCCGCGAAAGATGAAACCGTAGTCGTAGTGATTGCAGTCGATGCGGCAATCGCAGTGAACGCAGGAAAGGAAGCGCTATGTGCCTGATTCTGGTGGCCTGGCAATCGCACCCGGACTATGCCCTGGTGGTGGCCGGCAACCGCGACGAATTCTACGCACGCCCGGCCGCGCCCGTGCATTGGTGGGAAGATGCGCCCAATGTGCTGGCCGGCCGTGACCTGGCGGAAGTGATCGGCGAGCCGGGCACCTGGATGGGTCTGGCCGGCGACGGCCGCTTTGCCGCCCTGACCAACTACCGCGCACCGTCCGAGAAACGCACCGATGCCCGCTCGCGTGGCGAACTGGTGGCCGGCTTCCTGCGTGGCGACGGCGACCCCCAGTCCTACCTGGCCGGACTGCAACCTCGCGCCGGCGCCTATAACGGCTTCAACCTCCTGGCATGCGACCTGCGCGAACTCTGGTGGTACAGCAACCGCGGCGCGGCGCCGCATCCGCAGCGCCTCAGGCCCGGGCTCTATGGCCTGTCCAATGCCTTGCTGGATACGCCCTGGCCCAAGGTGCGCAGCCGCGTCGGCGCGCTCGCCGAAGCCGTGGCAGCCGACACCGGCCAGCCGGGCGCCAGCGCCGAACCCTATTTCGATCTGCTGGCCAATGATCGCCAGGCACTGGATTTCGAGCTGCCCAGCACCGGCGTGACGCCGGAGTGGGAGAAGCTGCTGTCTTCGGCCTTCATCCGCTCGCCTAGCTATGGGACCCGCGCCAGCACGGTACTGCGCGTGCGCCACGATGGCCGCTTCGAACTCAGCGAGCGCAGCTTCGACACCAACGGCCGTACCGGCGAGGTGTCATATCGCGGCCACCTGCGGGTTGCCCGCGACGCCGACTCGGTGCAGGCGCCCCGTTAGGGCACCCCGTCAAGGCTACTCAGCGCAACAATCAGTACTGACGGGCCACCAGCCCTAGCGGACGCAGCGCCGCATTCAGCGCGCGGATGGCGCCGGGGTCGTTGCGCACGGCGAGCAGCCAGGCGTCCTCGAAATGCCCGATCTCCAGCAACTGCATGCCGTGCGGCGCAAGCTCACGATTGACGTGCGCCAGGTAGAGGGCCGCCGGCTCCATATCGAAATCGTTGTCGTCGCCGCCCAGCGGAATCCCGTCCTCGTCGTAGAGCTCATCGACATCGATGGCCGACACCCCCGCCGCGCGCAGCGTTGCAAGCCGCGCCACGGCTTGCGCGCCCAGTGTGCTGAACTCCCGCCAGTCGACTTGCACCAGGCAATGTCCCGCCAGCCAGGGGTTTAGCCAGGCCGACAGCAAATCTTCGCCGGCGGGCGGATCTCCGGCGGGCGCAGCGGCCAGATCAAGGGCAGGCGTGGCATCGGCAAGGGACTGCAGCAGGCGGGAACGGATTTCGGACATAAGCGGGATAAAGACAACCGGATAACGGCAAAAACAAAGACCGCGATGGTACCGCGCATACGGCGGGATGCAAGTCCTGCCGGGCTTCAGGCCGCTGCCGCCAGCCTGGCCGGCAGCGCGGAACGAACCGCTTCGCTCACGATCGCCGCCAGCCGGGCGGCGGGCGCCTCCAGCTCGGCGTCCTTGCGGTACAACGCCAGCGCAAGCGAGGGCAGTTCGGGCAGTCCGCCTTCCCCCCGCTCCCAGGCCCTGACCGACGGCGGCAAGCCCATGCCGGTGCGGACAGTCAGGCCCAGACCGGCCGCCGCTCCGGCCCACAAGCCACCCAGGCTTGCGCTGCTGAATGCCACCCGCCAGGCAATACCGGCACGATCAAGCGCGGCGGTGCCGGCCGAACGAAAGCGGCACGGTGCCTCGAACGCCACCAGCGGCAGCGGTTCGCTGCCCTGCCACGGCGCGCGCGCGGCGGTGGGGCCGATCCAGCGCATCGGCAACACCGCGACCTGCTCCACATGCGGCATCCGCACGCCATCGTCCCAGGCCAGCGCCAGGTCCAGGCGTCCGCCCGCCACGCTATCCAGCAACTC
>NZ_JFJV02000192.1:20458-28937 GCF_000611145.1 Cupriavidus sp. SK-3
CGGCATTGCGGGCCACGCGCGCCTCGATCCGGACCTTGGGATGCGCGCGGGCGAACCGGCCCAGCACTTCGGGCAGCAGCACCTCGCCGAAATCCTGCTGCAGGCCAAACCGCACCCAGCCCTCCAGCGCTACGCCATGCACGGCGGAGGCGGCCTCGTCGTTGAGATCCAGCAGCCTGCGCGCATAGGCCAGCATGGTCTCGCCAGCCTCGGTCAGCGCCAGGCCGCGTCCCGCCTTGCGGAAGATCGCCGTGCCGGCCTGCTCCTCCAGCTTCTTCAACTGTGCGCTGACCGCCGAGGTGGAGCGGCCGAGACGGTCGGCGGCACGGGCATAGCTGCCTAGTTCCATGCCCACCACGAAGCTGCGCAGCACATCCAGGTCGAAGTTCACCGTAGCCATCGCGAACCATCCTGTTATTTGGGATATTTAGTGAAGAATTATCTGATATTCAGGATCATTCTCGACTGACAGAATCGGGGCGTCAAGGCCACCCGTGCCGCTTACAAGGATGATGCCGTGTCCCGCACCCGCTCCCCGCTTTCGTTCCCCGTTGTTTCCGGCCCTGCCGGCGCAGCGCTCGCCCCACGCCACGGCCCCGGCCATCGCTGGAAAGTCCTGGCCATCGGCGTGGCCGCCAATGCGAGCTTCGCCGCGGCGTTCTCGGGCATTCCCACCACGGCGGTACTGATGCGTGCCGGCTACCGGCTCGACAACGCCGCGCTGGGCTTCTGCATTGGCATGATGGGGCTCGGTATCGCGGCAAGCGAAGTGCCGTGGGGCCTGCTGACCGACCGCTGGGGCGACCGCCGGGTGCTGTTGACCGGGCTGCTCGCCACCACGCTGTGGCTGGTGCTGATGGCCGGGGTCATTGCGCCACTGCCTGGGCACGTTCCAGGCCATGCCCTGCTGGCGCTCGGCTTGCTGGTGCTAGGCCTGCTGGGCGGCAGCGTCAACGGCTCCAGCGGCCGTGCCGTGATGGCGTGGTTCCGCGAAGGCGAACGGGGCCTGGCCATGAGCATCCGCCAGACCGCGGTGCCGGCCGGCGGCGGGATCGGGGCGCTGGCCTTGCCGATGCTGGCACAGACGTTTGGCTTTGCAGCGGTGTACGGGACCCTGGCCGCGTTCTGCGGGATCACCGTGATCTTTGCCTGGCGCTGGATGCATGAACCGCCAGCCGCCGGAGAACGAGCCGCTTTGCCGGCCAGCGGCAAGGCGCCGCCGCGGCAAGCCGGGCCCGGATTGTTGCGCAACGCGCTGGTCTGGCGGCTGGTGAGCGGCATGGGCCTGATGTGCGTGCCGCAGGTGGCCGTGCTGAGCTTCGCCACGGTCTTCCTGCACGATTTCAGCCAGATCGGCATTGCCGCCGCGGGCTTGTCCGTGGCGGCGGTCCAGGCGGGCGCCGCCGTGATGCGGGTATGGAGCGGCCGCTGGACCGACCGCCACGGCAACCGGCGCGCTTACATGCGCGCCTGCAGCAGGTTGACGTTGCTGGTTTTCGGGGCAGTCGGCGGACTGGCCTGGCTCTGCGCTGCCACTCCGGTCTGGCACGCCGTGCTCACGCCCGTGCTGGTGGCCTGCCTCGTGCTGGGCGGCATTTGCACGTCCGCCTGGCATGGCGTCGCCTATGCCGAGCTGGCCACGATCGCGGGTGCAAGCCGTGCCGGCACGGCACTCGGCCTGGGCAACACCTTCGCTTTTTCCGGCTTCTTCCTGGTGCCGCTGGCGATCCCGGCCATGGCCGCCGGGTTTGGCTGGCCCTCGGTGTGGCTGGCGGCCGGCGTTTGCGCGCTGCTGGCGCGGCCGCTATTCCCCCGGCCGGCCGGAGTTGGCGACGCTTAACCCAGCCGCTTGCGCATTTCCACGTGAGGGATGCCGGCTTCCTCGAATTCCTCGCCAACTTGCTCGAAGCCCACGCGCGCATAGAACGGCGCCGCGTAGCTTTGGGCATTGAGCACCAGTTCGGGATAGCCAAGCTCGGCGGCCTTGGCCATCAATGCGTCCAGCACCATGGCGCCGACACCGCTGCCGCGCGCCGCCTTGAGCACCGCCATGCGGCCGATATGGCCATCCGGCAGCAGGCGGCCCGTGGCCAACGCGCCGCCATCCTCGGCCAGCGCCAGCGCATGCCAGCTCGGCTCATCCCATTCGTCCCATTCCAGTTCCACCGGCACGCCCTGCTCTTCGACGAAAACGGCGTAGCGGATGGAGCGCGCGATTTCGCGGACTTCGGACCAGGGGGCGAGGCGGATGGTGATGGTCATGATGGCTCGGATGCGGAAAAGATAAGGATACGGGCGGGCCGCCATGATACTCCGCCCGCGGCGCGCCACCGTTTTGCCGCACCGCAGCAAGGCTGACGCGTAGGGGTAACTCCCGATCTGCATTCCTTGCCGCAAATTTGTATGATGACCATATTACCTAATCACCTGAGCGTCCCGTGTTCCAGAAAGTCCCGACCCGAGCCCTGACAGACACCGTTGCTGAACAGCTGCTGGAGAAGATCGAAGGCGGCGCCTTTGCGCGCGGCGCGAAGCTCCCCACCGAGGCGGTGCTTTCCGAAGAATTCGGGGTGAGCCGCACGGTCATCCGCGAAGCCATCGCCCGGCTGCGTCACGAAGGCGTGGTGGAGTCGCGCCAGGGCAGCGGCGTCTTCGTCACCGAGCAGGCTGGCATCCGGCCGCTGCGAATCGATTACACCGATGTGGCCACGCTCGAATCCGTGCTGCAAATCGTCGAACTGCGCCGCGCCATCGAGGCTGAGGTAGCGGCACAGGCGGCGCGCGACCGCACGGACGCCAGCATGGCGGCCATCGATGCCGCACTGGCCCGCATCGACGCCGAGGAAGCCGCCGGCGGCGACGGCGTGGCCGCCGACGTGGCCTTTCACCGGACCATCGCCGAGGCTACCGGCAATCCTTTCTTCCTCAAGACGCTGGCTTTCCTGAGCCAGTACCTGGAAACCGCAACCCGCGTGACCCGTACCAACGAGGCGCGCCGCTCGGACTTCTCGCGCCAGGTGCGCGAGGAACACCAGGCCATTGTTGCCGCCATCCGTGCCGGCGACGCGCTGGCCGCGCGCAACGCGGCCCAGACCCATATGTACAACGCGGCGCGGCGCCTGTCCCTGGGTGGACAGCCCGGTACCGCAGCCGACCTTGCCGACGCGCCCGCGCGCGGCCCGTCCCACTGATCACCGCCCTCCCGGCAGGAGTCTTCATGAGCAAATCAATTGGCGTCATCGGCCTCGGCGCGATGGGCAACGGCGTAGCGCACAGCCTGCTGCGCGCCGGATTCAAGGTACACGCGTGCGACCTGCGGCCCGAAGTGCTGCAGCGCTTTGCCGACGCGGGCGGCATCCCCTGCGCCAGCCCGGCCGAGCTGGGCGGGAAATGCGATGTGGTGGTGACGCTGGTGGTCAATGCCGCGCAAACCGAGGCCGTGCTGTTTGGCGAGCAAGGCGCGGCAAGCAGCCTGCGCCCCGGCACCCTGGTAATCGCCAGCGCCACCGTGCCGCCGAGCTTTGCGCAGGCGCTGGGCCAGCGGCTGGGCGAACGCGGCATCCTGCTGCTGGACGCGCCGGTCTCCGGCGGTGCCGCGCGCGCCGCCAGCGGCGAAATGACCATGATGACTTCCGGGCCCGCCGAAGCCTACGCGCTCGCCGAGGACGTGCTGGCCGCGATGGCCGGCAAGGTCTACCGCCTGGGCGACGCGCATGGCGCGGGCTCCAAGGTCAAGATCATCAACCAGTTGCTGGCCGGCGTGCATATCGCCGCGGCGGCCGAAGCGATGGCGCTGGGCCTGCGCGAGGGCGTGGATGCCGAGGCCCTGTACGAGGTCATCACCAACAGCGCGGGCAACTCCTGGATGTTCGAGAACCGCGTGCCCCACATCCTGGCGGGCGATTACACGCCGCTGTCGGCGGTAGACATCTTCGTCAAGGATCTCGGCCTGGTGCTAGATACCGCACGCGCCAGCAAATTCCCGCTCCCCCTGTCGGCCGCGGCGCACCAGATGTTCATGATGGCGTCCAGCGCCGGACACGGCGGCGAAGACGATTCCGCCGTGATCAAGGTGTTCCCCGGCATCGATCTGCCGGCGAAAAAGGCCGACTGAGGAAGCCAGCATGACCGCACAGAACGAATCCCCGCGCGCCCTGCTCGGCTGTATCGCCGACGATTTCACTGGCGCCACCGACCTGGCCAATACGCTGGTGCGCAACGGCATGCGCACGGTGCAGACCATCGGCGTACCAGCCGGCAGCAAAGCGCTGCCCGGCGTGGAGCATGCCGATGCGCTGGTGGTAGCGCTGAAGTCGCGCACCATCCCGGCGGACGACGCGATCGCGCAGTCGCTGGATGCATTGCGCTGGCTGCGGGCACAGGGCTGCCGCCAGTTCTTCTTCAAGTACTGCTCCACCTTCGACTCCACGGACGCAGGCAATATCGGCCCGGTGGCCGAGGCGCTGCTGGCGGCGCTGGGCAGCGACTTCACCATCGCGTGCCCGGCGTTTCCCGAGAACGGCCGCACCATCTTCCGCGGCCACCTGTTCGTGGGCGATGTGCTGCTCAACGAGTCGGGCATGGAGAACCACCCGCTCACGCCAATGCATGACGCCAACCTGGTGCGCGTGCTGCAGCGGCAAAGCCAGGGCAAGGTCGGCCTGCTGCGCTACGACGCCGTGGCGCGCGGCAGCGCGGCCGCCCGGCAAGCCATTGCCGCCTTGCGTGGCGAAGGCGCGCGCCTTGCCATCGCCGATGCCGTCAGCGATGCCGACCTGCACACGCTTGGCGAAGCCTGCGCCGAACTGCCGCTGCTCACCGGCGGCTCCGGCCTGGCGCTCGGCCTGCCTGCCAATTTCCGCCGCGCCGGCCTGCTGCCGGCGCGCGCGGACGCCGATCGCGTCGCCCCGGTTGCCGGCCCTGCCGTGGTGCTGGCCGGCAGCGCATCCAAGGCAACCAATGCCCAGGTTGCCCGGTGGCTGGAGCAAAAACGCCCGGCCCTGCGCATCGATCCCCTCGCGCTGGCCGAAGGCGCGCCGCTGGTGGAGCAGGCACTCGGCCTGATCGCCTCGCATGCGGAGCCGGTGCTGGTCTACGCGACCACCACGCCCGAAGCGGTCAAGGCCGCGCAGGCCGCGCTCGGCGTGGAACGTGCCGGCCATCTTGTAGAGCAGGCGCTGGCCGCCATCGCCGCCGCCCTGAAGACCCGCGGCACGCGCCGCTTCGTGGTGGCCGGCGGCGAAACCTCCGGCGCGGTGGTGCAGGCGCTGGGCGTGCAAGCGCTGCGCATCGGCACCCAGATCGCGCCGGGCGTGCCCGCCACTGTCACGCTGGAAGCCGAACCGCTGGCGCTGGCGCTCAAATCCGGCAATTTCGGCGGCGTCGACTTCTTCGACGAAGCGCTGCGCCAGCTGGGAGGTGAAGCATGAGCACCGAAGCCAGCCTGCGCGAAGAGATCTGCCGCATCGGCGCCAGTCTCTACCAGCGCGGCTACACCGTCGGCAGCGCCGGCAATATCAGCGCGCGCATGGACGACGGCTGGCTGATCACGCCGACCGACGCCTGCCTCGGCATGCTGGACCCCGCCGCCATTGCCAAGGTGGACAGCGGCGGCAACTGGGTGGCCGGCGACAAGCCGTCCAAGACGCTCACCCTGCACCGCGCCATCTACGACAACAACCCGCAGGCGCACGGCGTGGTGCACACGCACTCCACCCACCTGGTGGCGCTGAGCCTGGCGGGCGCCTGGCAAGCGGACGATGTGTTACCGCCGATCACGCCCTACTACGTGATGAAGGTGGGGCATATCCCGCTGATTCCCTACCACCGGCCGGGCGACCCGGCGGTGGCGGCGCGCGTCGCCCGGCTTGCCGCCGAAGTGCGCGGCGTGCTGCTTGCGCGCCTTGGCCCGGTGATGTGGGAGACCACCGTCTCGCGCGCGGCGTTCGCGCTCGAGGAACTCGAAGAAACCGCCAGGCTCTGGCTGATGTTGAAGGATAAGCCCGACCCGCTCGACGAGCACGCCCTGGCCGAACTGCGCGATACCTTCAAGGCGCGCTGGTAAGCAGAGCACAACCACAAACATAAGCAAAACAGAACGGCCCGGCCGCACGCCCCGATTTTCCCTCGGGCCGCGGCAAGGGCAGCGTTCGCCCCCGGCTTGCCGATCCGGACCGGATCCAGGCCGGCTTCAAGCCGAAACACCGGAGACAACCATGAATACATCCACCCAGGCCGCGCTGACCGGCGCCGGCCAAGACATCGACCGGGGCATCGACCGGGACATCGAAAAGCGCGCCTACAGCAAGGTGTTCTGGCGCATCATGCCCTTCCTGATGCTGTGCTACGTGATCGCCTACCTGGACCGCGTCAACGTGGGCTTCGCCAAGTTGCAGATGGCGCAGGACCTGGCCTTCTCCGAGACCGTGTTCGGCCTCGGCGCCGGACTGTTTTTCATCGGCTACTTCCTGTTCGAGGTGCCCAGCAACCTGCTGATGCATAAGCTGGGCGCGCGCATCTGGATTGCGCGGATCATGATCACGTGGGGCATCATCTCGGCGCTGTTCGTGTTCGTGAAAACGCCGGCCACCTTCTACATCATGCGGTTCCTGCTCGGCCTGGCCGAAGCGGGGTTCTATCCCGGCGTGATCCTCTACCTGACCTACTGGTACCCCGCCAACCGGCGCGCCAAGATGATCGCGCTGTTCATGTCGGGCATCCCGGTGGCAGGCATGTTCGGCAACCCCTTGTCGGGCTTCATCATGGACGCCTTCCATGACTACGGCGGCATGCGCGGCTGGCAATGGATGTTCCTGATCGAAGCCTTGCCCGCGCTGCTGATCGGCGTGATCACGGTGTTCGTGCTCAAGAACGGCATCGACCAGGCGCCCTGGCTGGACGCCGACGAGAAGCGCGTGCTCAAGCGCAATATCGAGGAAGACTCGCGCCAGGCCGATGCCTCGGGCACCGGCCACTCGCTGCGCGCGGTGTTCTCGGATCGCCGCGTGTGGTGGATGTGCCTGATCTACTTCTGCTTCGTCACCGGACAATACGCGCTGACCTTCTGGATGCCCACCCTGGTCAAGACCAGCGGCGTGAAGGGCAACCTCAATATCGGCCTGCTCAGCGCCATTCCCTTTATCTGCGCCATCGTGGTGATGAACTTCCTGGGCCACAGCGCCGACGCCCGCCGCGAACGCCGCTGGCACCTGATCGTGCCGGCGCTGATGGGCGCGGTGGGTTTTGCCATTGCTGCCTCGTTTACCCACAATACGGTGGTGGCCATCGCCGCGCTGTCCCTGGCCGCCGCCGGCGTGCTGACCTGTGCCCCGCTGTTCTGGTCGCTGCCCACCGCCTTCCTGTCGGGCCTGGCCGCCGCCTCCGGCATTGCCGTGGTCAATTCGGTGGGCAACCTGGCGGGCTTTGTGGCACCGTACATGGTGGGCTACCTGACCGACCTCACCCATAGCACGCAGTCGAGCATGTATGTGCTGTCGGCCATGCTGGTGCTTGGCGCCGGGCTGGTCTGGCTCACGCCGGCCAAGCTGGTCAACCGCTAAGCCAAGACACAAGAACCACCCCTTCTCCTGGAGCACCGCATGCCGCGCTTTGCCGCCAATCTGTCGATGATGTACACCGAGCACGCCTTCCTGGACCGCTTCGCCGCCGCGGCGGCGGACGGTTTCAAGGCCGTGGAGTACCTCTTCCCCTATGAACATCCCGCCGCCGGGATCCGGGCTCGCCTCGATGCCAACGGTCTGACCCAGGCCCTGTTCAACGCGCCGCCGGGCGACTGGAACGCCGGCGAGCGCGGCATGGCGGCCCTGCCGGGACGCGAGGCCGAGTTTCGCGATGCTTTCGCCCGCGCGCTGGAATACGCGGCCGTGATCGGCAACGACAAGGTCCACGTGATGGCCGGCCTGGTGCCCGCCGGCGCCGATCGCGCGCGCCATCGTGCCTGCTACCTGGAAAACCTGGCGCACGCCGCCCGTGCCGCCGCCGCGCAAGGCATCACGGTGCTGGTCGAGCCCATCAACGCCCGCGATATGCCCGGCTATTTCCTCAACCGCCAGGACGACGGCCAGGCCATCTGCAAGGAAGTCGGGGCGGCCAACCTGAAGGTGCAGTTCGACTGCTACCACTGCCAGATCGTGGAAGGCGACCTCACCGTCAAGCTCAAGCGCGACTTTGCCGGCATCGGGCATATCCAGATCGCCGGCGTGCCCGAGCGGCACGAGCCGGATCTGGGCGAACTGAACTATCCGTACCTGTTCGACGTGATCGACGGGCTTGGCTACGACGGCTGGATCGGCTGCGAGTACCGGCCGCGCGCCGGCACCTCGGCGGGGCTGGGCTGGCTCAGGCCTTACCTGAAGGGCTAGGCGCCCGCTTGCGGCCCGAACCCATCAACTGGAAGACAACTGGAAGATCAAGATGCATGTACTGATCACCGGCGGCGCCGGCTTTCTCGGCCCGCCAC
>NZ_JFJV02000192.1:28945-31639 GCF_000611145.1 Cupriavidus sp. SK-3
CAACTGGCGCGCCTGCTGCTCAAGCGCGGCACCCTGGACATCGACGGCAAGCCGGCCGCCATCGAAGGCCTGACCCTGCTCGACGTGGTGGCCCCGCCCCCGCTGGACGACGCACGCGTGCGCGTGGTCACGGGCGACTTGTCCGACCCCGCGGTGCTGGCACAGGCCGTCGATGCCCGTACCGGCGCGGTGTTCCACCTGGCGGCCGTTGTCAGCGGCCAGGCGGAAGCGGATTTTGAACTGGGCATGCGCGTCAATCTCGACGCCGCCCGTGCGCTGCTCGAAACCTGCCGCGCGCTGGGCCATCGGCCGCGCGTGGTGTTCACCAGTTCGGTCGCCGTGTATGGCGGCACCTTGCCCGCCGTGGTGCAGGACGATACCGCGCTCAACCCGCAATCCTCGTACGGCGCGCAAAAGGCGATTGGCGAGCTGCTGCTGTCGGATTACAGCCGGCGCGGCTTTGTCGACGGGCGCGTGCTGCGGCTGCCGACCATCAGCATACGGCCGGGCAAGCCCAATGCCGCGGCATCGTCGTTCGCCAGCGGGATCATTCGCGAGCCGCTGGCTGGAGAGGCTGCCAATTGCCCGGTTGCGCCGGACACGCCGCTGTGGCTGCTGTCGCCGCGCGGGGCCATCGCTGCGCTGGTGCGCGGCATGGAAATCGAAGGCGTTGATTTCGGCGAACGCCGGACCGTGAACCTGCCGGGGCTGTCGGTAACGCCCAGGGAGATGGTGGCGGCGTTGCGGCGCGTGGCCGGCGATGCCGTGGCGGATCGGGTGAGCTGGGAGCGCGAGGCGCGCATCGAGAATATCGTCGGCACCTGGCCTGCCGCGTGGAACACGGCGCGGGCGCTGGCGCTGGGGTTCCAGGGGGATGCGGATTTCGATGCGGTGATCCGGGCCTACATGGAGGATGCCGGTATCGCGGCGCGCTGAGTTTCCAGGCGCCTTTTCGAGCGGCGCTGGCGTGCACGCAGGCCAGCGCCGCCGCTTGAGCAACCACCGCGCAGCGGGGAGCCCGCCGGCTCAGGCGTCCGGCTTCACGACCTCATAAGCCGTGATCGTTTCCCGTACCGGCCCGGGAACCGGCGCCGACTTCTTCGTGGCCGGATCCGCGCACACATAGACGATCTCGCCGGTAATCAGGTGCTCGTCGCCACGATACATCTCCACGCGGAACAACATGCTGGAGCGGCCCAGACGTGCGATACGCCCCCGGATTTCCAGCATATCGTCGAAGCGCGCGGACGCGTGATACTCCAGCGTGGACTTCACCACGAAAATATCAACGCCATGCGCGTGCAGCACGTCCTCCGGATACCGGATCCCCAGCGCACGCCAGTACTCCGTCACGCAGATATCGCAGTAGGTCAGGTAGTGCGCGTTGAAGACGATCGACTGCGGATCGACCTCGGCCCAGCGCACGCGCAGCGGCATGCAGTGACGGAAATCTTCCTTTGCCATGACGGCGTTCCCCTTGATTGCCGGCCGAAAAACGGCCCGGTATGAAAACGGCGCCAGCCCCTGACAGGGCGGCGCCGGCTCAATGCAGGCAGCTATGCCCTGCTTAATGCGGCTTATTGCGGCTTATTGCGGCTTGTTCAGCCCCAGCTTGTCGATAATGGCCTTTTCCTTCTTGACCGTATCCGCCGCGAACCTGGCGTATTGCTCGCTGCTCATGTAGTAGGGCTCCATGTCGAACTTGGCCAGCGCATCGCGGTAGTTCTGCATTTCCATGGCCTTCTTGAAGCCGTCATGCAGCTTCTTGACGATCTTCGGATCGGTGCCCTTGGGCGCCACCACGCCGAACGGCGAGGTCTGCACGATGCCCAGGCCGAGTTCCTTGAGCGTCGGCACATTGGGGAAGCGCGCCGAGCGCTTCTCGCCCCAGGTCGACAGCAGGCGCAGCTTGCCCGATTCCACGTACGGCGCCCAGGCCGGGGTATCGGCCACCGACATCACGTGACCGCCCAGCAGGGCCTGCATGGATTCCGAGTTGCCCTTGTACGGGATATGCGAGAACTGCACGTTCTGCTTCATGGCCAGCTCTTCCATGGTCAGGTGCAGCGTGGTCATCGAACCCGGCGAGCCGTAGGTCAGCTTGCCCGGGTTGGCCTTCGCATAGGCAATGTATTCCTGCATGGTCTTGATCGGCGAATCCGCCGGGACCACCAGGCCGAACGAGTAGCCGGCCAGGTTGATCACGTAGGACAGGTCCTTGACCGGGTCCCAGTTGATCTTGGTGGTGTACGGCAGGCGGTAGACCGGCATCGCTACCTGCGCCAGCGTGTAGCCGTCAGGCTGGGTCGACTGCATCAGCTGGGCGGGCAGCACGCCGCCCGCACCCGGCTTGTTCTCGATGATCACCGGCTGGCCGAAGATCTTGGAAGCGTTTTCCGCCAGCACGCGAAACGGCAGGTCGGTGGAACCGCCGGCGGTATAGCCGATGATCAGGCGGATCGGCCGTTGCGGGAAATTGTCCGCCTGCGCCAGGGCCGGCGCGCTGGCCAGGCCGAGGGTTGCCGCGGTAGCGGCGAGCGCGCCCGCATGGGCGAGGAATTGGCGGCGATGCATGAGTCTCTGTCTCCTGTTGCTATTGCAATTGCTACTACAAGTACAAGTAATGCACTACTGGTAAAGCCATCAAACCGGGGGTTCTGCGACCGCTTCGATCCGGCTGCCGGCGGGGGGCCG
>NZ_JFJV02000192.1:31661-43516 GCF_000611145.1 Cupriavidus sp. SK-3
TCATCCGCCGTCGAAGGCGATGCGCAAGGCGGCGACCGCGTCGGCATGGGCGCCGGCCACCGCCGGGACGAAGCGTCCCAGCTTGAAGAAATCGTGGATCATGCCCGGGTAGTCGGCCAGGTGCGCCGGCACGCCCGCGGCACGCAGCTTGGCCGCGTAGGCCACGCCTTCGTCGTGCAGCGGATCGTAGCCGGCCACGGCGATCCAGGCGGGGCAGCAGCCGTGCACATTGGCGCCCTGGCCGCCGCCATCGAGCGGGGCGAAGCGCCAGTCGTCGCGGCTGGCTTCGCTGTCCAGGTATTGCGCGAAAAACCACTGGATCATCGGCGCCGTCAGCAGATAGCCCTCGGCCAGCGCGCGGTGCGACGGCGTGTCCTGGCGGGCGCACGTGCCGGGGTAGATCAGCATCTGCAGCACCGGCGCCAGGCCGAGATCGCGTGCGTGCACCGCGCAGGCGCTGGCCAGCGTGCCCCCCGCGCTGTCGCCGCCCAGGGCGATGCGGCTGGCGTCGGCACCCAGGCGCGCGGCCTCGTCGAATACCCACTGCATCACGTCGAAGGCATCGTTCGCCGCGTGGGGGAATTTCCACTGCGGGCCCAGCCGGTAGTCCACCGACAGCACCATGCAGTCCGCCTGCGCGCACAGCAACCGGCACAGCGGATCATGCGAATTGACGCTGCCCACCGTGAAGCCGCCGCCGTGGAAATACAGCAACAGCGGCAGCGGCTCGGTCCAGTTGGCCTCGCGCGGCGCGTACAGGCGCACCGGGATATCGTAGCCATCGCGCGCGGCCACGCTCAGGTTTTCCACGCTGTGCACGGGCTGCGGCGCGATATCCATGATGGGCGCGCTCTTCTCGTAGGCGATCTTGGCGTCGGCCGGATCCAGTTCGTGGATGGATGGGCGCTTGACCCGTCCGATCAGGTCCAACAGTGCCGCCACCTGCGGGTCGAGCGGGGCCGGCGGCATGCCGGACATGGCAGGCGCGGGCTGGGCGGACACGGAGGCAAATGGAACAGCGGACATGAAAAGCGGTCAGTGTAGTGGCAACGAACCTTCGGCAAACCGAAGTGCCGGCCGCTCTGGCATGCCGGATGTTCGAATTGTGAACGATCGTTCGATTTTAGTATGATTCCATCTGTTTCGGCAGCAACGCCGATGAAATTTAGCCGGGGCTGGCCAGATCGGCAGGTTTTGCGCGATCATCGGCCATCGTCAGAAAAAAGAAAACCCTCACCGACGGAGACAGCATAGATGGCCTTCATTTATTACCTGACCCATATCCACCTGGATTTCGGCACGATCGGCCAGCTCAAGGCGGAGTGCGAGCGCATCGGCATCCGCCGCCCCCTGATCGTGACGGATAAGGGCGTGGTCGCCGCCGGGGTGGCCCGACAGGCCATTGACGCCCTGGGCGGCCTGCCGCACGAGATCTTCGACGAAACACCCTCCAACCCGACCGAGGCGATGGTCAAGAAGGCCGCCGCGCAATACCGGGAAGGCGGCTGCGACGGACTGGTAGCGGTGGGCGGAGGCTCCTCCATCGACCTGGCCAAGGGCATTGCGATCCTCGCCACCCATCCGGGCGAGCTGACCACCTACGCCACCATCGAAGGCGGCAGCGCCAGGATCACCGAGCGCGCCGCACCGCTGATCGCCGTGCCGACCACCTCGGGCACCGGCAGCGAAGTCGCGCGCGGCGCCATCATCATCCTGGAAGACGGCCGCAAGCTCGGCTTCCACTCCTGGCACCTGCTGCCCAAGTCGGCCATCTGTGACCCGGGCCTCACGCTGGGCCTGCCGGCCAGCCTGACCGCCGCCACCGGCATGGACGCGATCGCGCACTGCGTGGAGACATTCCTGGCACCCGCCTTCAACCCACCCGCCGACGGCATTGCGCTGGACGGCCTGGAGCGCGGCTGGAAGCACATCGAACGCGCCACGCGCGACGGCCAGGACCGCGAGGCACGGCTGAACATGATGAGCGCGTCCATGCAGGGCGCAATGGCCTTCCAGAAGGGCCTGGGCTGCGTGCACTCGCTGTCGCACCCGCTGGGCGGCCTCAAGGTGGACGGCAAGACCGGCCTGCACCATGGCACCCTGAACGCGGTGGTGATGCCGGCCGTGCTGCGCTTCAACGCCGACGCGCCCAGCGTGGTGCGCGACAACCGCTACGCCCGCCTGCGCCACGCCATGGGCTTGCCCGCGGATGCCGACCTGGCCCAGGCCGTGCATGACATGACGGCGCGCCTCGGGCTGCCCACCGGCCTGCGCCAGATGGGCGTCACCGAGGACATGTTCGACAAGGTGATCGCCGGTGCGCTGGTGGACCATTGCCACAAGACCAACCCGAAAGAGGCCAGCGCCGCGGATTATCGGCGTATGCTGGCGGAATCCATGTAAGTGCCGCGGCGGGCCGGCAGCACAGGTGCGCGGAACAGCCGGGGCGGTCCAGCTTTATCCAACCAGCACGGAGAAGAGGTCATGACAGGGGAACACCTGCAGGTCTTGCACGGAGACATCACCCGCATGGAAGTCGACGCCATCGTCAATGCCGCCAATAGCGGCTTTCTCGGGGGNATAGCGGCTTGCTCGGTGGCGGCGGCGTCGATGGCGCCATCCACGGCGCCGGCGGCCCCGCCATCATGGCCGCCTGCCGCGGCATCCGCGAAACCAAGGGCGGCTGCCCCACCGGCCAGGCGGTGATGACCACCGGTGGCCTGCTGCCCGCGCCTTACGTCATCCATGCGGTCGGCCCGGTCTGGCAAGGGGGCAGCCACGACGAAGACGCCCTGCTCGCCAGCGCCTACCAGGCGAGCATCGCGCTGGCCGCGCAACACAAGCTACGGACCATCGCCTTTCCCAACATCAGCACCGGCATCTACGGATTCCCGCGGGAGCGGGCCGTGGATATTGCCATCGAGGCAGTGCGCAAGGCGCTGGCGGCGGCCCCCAGCATCGAGCAGGTCAGTTTTGTGTGCTTCGACGATGAGAATTACCGGCTGTACAGGCATCGGTTGAGTTGATCACGTTGAGTTGGTCGCGTTGAGCTTCGGGCCACGCCGGCGGTGTTTGCCGCGACGTGGCCGAAGCGATTTCAGGCAACCGGGAATCGGGCGCTGGCGATTCCCGGTTGGTTGCGTGGCCAGCAGGTGAACCTGCGGTTCGCCGGAAACAATTTCGGGCACGAGTCCATTGCCCACCACCAGCGCCCACCTGCATGCGGAAGATGATGCCCGGCGCGTGGCCGCGCAGGTGCGGCACCGGATTGGCTGGACCAGCAAGACGCGAGCAGTATCCGCGCGCTCATAAGGGTTCAGCGTGGGCTCCGCTTGCACGCACCCCTTCCCGGAGAAGGCGACATGGCCATCCAGCTCAACCACACCATCGTCTTTTCTCATGACAAGAAGGTGTCCGCCGACTTCCTCTGCGAGATCCTCGGACGTCCCGCGGCCGTGCCCTTCGGGCCGTTTCTTGCCGTGCGGCTGGACAACGATGTCACCCTGGACTTCATGGACGCGCAAGGCGATGTTGCCCTGCAGCACTATGCCTTTCTGATCAGCGACGCCGAGTTCGAGCAAAGCCTCGCCCGAATCCGCGCGCGCAACCTGATGTAGTGGTCGGACCCATACCGCCGCCGCCCCGGCGAGGTCAGCACGGACGATGGCTGCCGCAGAATCTATTTCGAGGATCCGAGCATGCATTTGCTGGAAATCTTCACGAAGCGATAAGACGCATGCGCATCGAGAGGAAGAGGCGCGACGACTGCCACGGGCTTCGGCATTCCGCGGCATCTCGCTACCCGTGAAAAGCCGCCACGACGAAGTCCGCCGCGTGCCAGGTCTAATGCGTGGCCACCGCCCCCTCCAGCGCCCATCCCACCGCCGCCTGCGCATGCAGCGCAGTGGTATCGAACACCGGCAGCGCAACATCATCCTGCCCGATCAGCAACGCAATCTCGGTACACCCCAGGATCACCCCGCCCACGCCCCGGTCCTGCAAGTCATCGATGATCCGGCGGTACGCATCCCGCGATCTGTCGCGCACGATGCCGTGGCAGAGTTCGTCGTAGATGATCCCGTGGACCAGCGCACGGTCCGCGGCTTGCGGCACCACCACTTCGATTCCATGCCTCTCCCGCATGCGGCCGCGATAGAAGTCCTGCTCCATGGTGAAGGCCGTGCCGAGCAGGCCGACCCGCGTGATGCCGGAGCGGCGCAAGGCCTGCGCGGTGGGATCGACGATGTGGAGGAAGGGAATGTCGAGCGCGGCTTCCAGGGCCGGCGCCACGCGGTGCATGGTATTGGTACAGAGCAGTACGAAATCCGCCCCCGCCGCCTGCACCTGCAAGGCGGCCTGCTGCATGCATTCGCCGAGTTCGTCCCAGCGTTGCGCGTGCTGCAGTGCCTTGATCCGCTCGAAGCTCACCGTGACCATGACGCTGCGCGCGTTGTGATGGCCGCCCAGGCGCTGTTTCATGTCCTGGTTGATCAGGCGGTAGTACTCGGCCGAGGATTCCCAGCTCATGCCGCCGATCAGTCCGATCGTCTTCATCTTGACCTTCCTTGCGCGCACCGGCGCTGTCGAATCCGGTCAATGTAGCAGCCCGCGGCACGCTGCCCCATGCACAGTGCGCCAGTTTCCCACCGGGCCAGCGCTGCGGCAAACGCCTGACGCGGCTGGCCGGAAAGGCAGCCGCGTCAGGCACGGTTCAGGGCAAGGCGCTGCGGATCAGCAGGTTGATGCGCTCCGGTTGTTCGTGGATGACCCAGTGCGTGCCGTCCGGAATGCGTTCCAGCCGCATGTCCGGGACGAACTTATCCAGGCCATCCAGCAGGCTGCTGGGCAGCGCCGTATCGCGCTCGCCCCAGATCACCAGGGTCGGCACCCTTACCGTAAATGCCGCGGGGTCCAGCTTGGAGATATCGGGCGGCGT
Source organism: Cupriavidus sp. SK-3 (assembly GCF_000611145.1). Lineage (NCBI taxonomy): Bacteria > Pseudomonadati > Pseudomonadota > Betaproteobacteria > Burkholderiales > Burkholderiaceae > Cupriavidus > Cupriavidus sp. SK-3. The sequence goes on from NZ_JFJV02000192.1 coordinate 36,598, forward strand.
TTCGCCGGGACCCGGCGGATGCATCGGCGAGGCGCGGTAATAGTTGACGCCGCCGGTCAGCGAGTGCGAGCCGCCGGCGCCGGGCTGCGACCAGGCAGCGTGGTATTTCTCGCGTGTCTCGCCGGCAAACCAGTGCGCGGGCTGCTTGCCGGCTCCGGTCAGGAAACTCTCCAGCCTGGCAAAGCCGTCTGCCGCCAGCGCTTCTTCCGATCCCGGTGCGCGCAGCCAGTTCATATAGGCCGAGGCTTCCTGCTGCTGCGGATCGCTGGTCAGGGCCCTGGCAAACACGTAAGGATGCGGGGAGTTGATGATGACGAGCCGCTCGACCATCTTCGGAAACTGGATGGCCAGGTTCCAGCAGATCGCCCCGCCCCAGTCGTGCGCCACCACCACGCAGTGCGAATAGCCCAGCGCATTGATGAACTGCACCAGGTCTTCGACAATGTGGCGCGGCCGGTAGGATTCCACGTCGGCGGGCTTGCTCGACAGGTTGAAGCCGCGCAGGTCCGGCGCCACCGCGTAGTGGGTCTTGCCGAACTCGGCGAGCTGCTCTTCCCATTCGTACCAGAATTCCGGGAAGCCGTGCACGAACAGCACCAGCGGCCTGCCGCGCTCCCCCGCGCTGGCGTAATGCAGGCGCGTGCCGTTGGGTAAGGTGGCGTACTGCAGATGGCGAATGACTGCAGGTTTGGTCATGAAATCCTCCCTTGCCGCAATGGCTGACTTGTCTCCGATGGACTGGCTGCCGCCCGCCGCGCCCAGGGCCGGCAGGCGGTCCGGTCCACCAGCCGATGCCCTGCCCGCCGCCTGGCGGCTTACTCGCCGCGCAGGGCCGCGACCAGTCCCGCGCGCACTTCCGGTTTGTCGGCGAACGGATCGCTCGGGTTGCGCTGGCTAATGATATCTTCGAAGCGCTGCCGCACGGGCGCCAGTTGCTGCGGATGCGAGTAAATATAGAAACCGTTGTCGCGGATCGCATCGAAGGTGAGTTGCGCCACCTCGGCGGCCGTGACCTTGCCCGAACTGACCGCCTTGTCCGAGAGCGCTTGCGACACCAGTTGCGAACGCGTGGGCGGCGCCTCGTTGGCCAGTTCCGAGGGGCGGTTGCGGCCCGATTGCGTGATGCCGGTCGGCACGAAATACGGGCACAGCACCGAGCAACGCACCTGCTCGCTGACCAGGCTGAGATCCTGGTACAGCGATTCGGACAAGGAAACCACGGCGTGTTTGGAAACGTTATAGACACCCATCGCAGGCGGGCTTAGCAGGCCGGCCATGGAAGCCGTATTCACGATATGGCCTTCGAACGACGGGTCCTTGGCCGCGGCGGCCAGCATCAGCGGGGTGAAGATCCGCACGCCGTGGATCACGCCGTACAGGTTGACGCCCAGCACCCACTCCCAGTCGCGCTCGCTGTTCTCCCACATCAGTCCGCCCGCGCCGACGCCCGCGTTGTTGAACAGCAGGTTGACCTGGCCGAAGGCGGCGATGGCGGCATCGGCCAGCGCCTGGACCTGCTCCGCCTTGGACACATCCACGCGCACGCCAATGACCGGCACACCTTGCGCCTTGAATTCCGCCACCGTTGCGTCCAGTGCATCTTCCTGCACGTCCGCCAGCACCAGCTTCATGCCGAGTCCCGCTCCCAGCCTGGCGAATTCCTTGCCGAAGCCGGATGCGCCGCCAGTGATCACTGCCACCTTGCCCTGGAATTGCTTCATGTTGTCTGCCTCTGGTTGCTCTGGTTGGTATGTGGTTGTCTTGCCAGTCCCGCCGCGCGCCGGTCCTAGCCCGCGCGCAGCACCTGATAGCCCTGGCGCGGGAAATGCACATTGACCGCGCCCGCGCGCGGGTCTTGCCGGCGCAGCACGGCGCGGTGCGCATCCAGCGCCACCAGCACGCCCGCCACCGGGTCGCGCGCGTAGTCGGTCGGCGTCACGGTAACCGCATCGCCGGCCTCAAAACCGCTGTCGGCCGCCACCCCACCGGTCTGCACCAGCGGATCGGTGCGTTGCGCCACGTCCAGCGCGGCCTCGCTGCCGATCACCCGCACGGTGCCATGGCCGCAGGCCTGCATGCGGTCGTACCAGGCCTGCACGGCCGGATACGCGTCCAGCAGCCGGGCCAGTTCGCTGGCGCGCCGGATAAACCAGACGTTGTGATACAGCGAGAAATCCGCCACCGACAGCTCGGGCCCCGCCACGTGCGCCACGCCGGCAGTGAATTGCTGCTCCAGCCGGCCGAAGGTTTCGTGCAGCAGCGCGATGGCCTCGGGCAAGGGCATGCGCAACGCATTGGTGTCGCCACGCATGGCCTTGCGGTCCGCGGCGAAGGCCTGGATCTGCGCTGGCGTGAGATGGCCCAGCATGCTTTGCGCACCGGCCGGCTGGAACAGGTAAGTCACGGCGGCGGTGAACAGCGCGGTATCGAACCAGCTCGCGGCGACACGCGCGCTGGCCGCCTGCGCCGCGGGGTACAGCGCGGGCGCGGGCGCCACGCTGTCGATCACCTCGCAGATCAGCGCGGTATCGCAATAGATGTCCGCGCCCACCTGCAGGATCGGGGTACGCCGGTAGCCGCCTGTCAGCGCCACCACATCCGGCTTGGGCAGGATCGGCGGGATTTCCACCGCCTGCCAGGCCAGGCCCTTGACGCCCATCAGCAGCCGGATCTTTTCTGAGAACGGCGAGGTTGCGTACTGGTGAAGGATTAGATCGGCCATGTTGTCGGTGTCGCTCTTGTTGTCCAGTTGTCCAGTTGTCCAGGTGAAATTGTCCTGTTTGCTGCCGTTACCGCCCCGCCTGCTTCAGGGCCTTGAGCGCCATGTTCTCGACCATGCGGGGCGCCAGCAGCCTGAGCCACAGGCCCAGCCGGCCCCTGGCCGTCATCACCAGTTCACGCTTGCGTGCGGCCATGGCGCCCAGCATCTGGCGCGCGCATTCCTGCGCGGTCATGGCGTCATCCTCGCGCAGCCGGCTTTCGCCCAGCGCACGCCCGTCCGGGCCGAAGCCGTTGATGCGCGTATCGGTCGCCACCACGCCAGGGAACACTACGCACACATCCACGCCGGTACCGCGCAGTTCGGCCCGCAGCGCCTCGCAAAAGCCCGCCAGCGCGAATTTGCTGGCCGAGTAGGCGGTGCGGCCCGGCACGCCGATCTTGCCGGCCAGGCTGGACACCGCCACCATCAGGCCGCCGCGCTTGCGCAGGTACGGCAGCGCCTCGCGCGTGCACCACATGGCGCCGAAGTAGTTCACGCGCATGACCTGCTCGTAGTAGCTGTAGTCGGAGACTTGCTCGAAGTAGCCGTGGGCCGATACGCCGGCGTTATTGACCAGCACATCGATCCCGCCGTATTGCGCAGCCACGGTGGCCACCAGCCGCCTGCAATCGGCCTCGTCGGACACGTCGGCGCGCCAGACCGCCACGTCGGCGGCCGGATGCTGGCGGCGGATGCGTTCCGCCAGCACGTGCAGCATGTCCACGCGGCGGGCCGCCAGCGCCAGGCGCGCGCCTTGCTGCGCCAGCAGCACGGCCAGTTCCGCGCCGATGCCATCCGAGGCCCCGGTAATCAGAACGACTTTGCCGGTAAACGGTGCGAAGGCGGCCATGGCGTCAATCCAGCAGGTCGGGTTGTTCCTTGACGATGCGGGCGTACAACGGCTGGAACTGGAACCAGCCTGCCTGCGCGGTGCCGACGATCGAGTAAGCCTGGCGCGCGGCCGCGTCCGAGATGACCTTCAGGGGCGCATTGGTGCGCGCGGCGGCAGCCTCGGCCAGCAACTGCACCTGGCAGGAACGCTCCATGGTGATAAACCACCAGGCGGCTTCGTCCACCGTCTTGCCCACAGTCAGCAGCCCGTGGTTCTGCAGGATTGCGGCCTTGTTGCCGCCGAGCGCGGTGGCAATGCGCTGGCCCTCGTCCAGTTCCACCACCACGCCGCCGAAATCGTCGTACAGGGCATGGTCGTTGTAGAAGGCGCACACGTCCTGTGTCAGCGGATCGAGCGGCCGGCCCAGCGTGGACCAGGCACGGCCATACGTGCTGTGCGAATGCGCGGCGGCCACTGCGTCGGCACGGGTCTGGTGCACGCGCGAATGGATGGCGAAGGCGGCGGCGTTGACGGGGTAGTCGCCCTCCACCACTTCACCGTGGTGGTCGCAGCGGATCAGGTTGGAGACCTTGACCTGGCTGAAGTGCACGCCGAAGGGGTTGACCCAGAACGTGTCCGGGAACTCCGGATCGCGCGCCGTGATGTGGCCGGCCACGCCTTCATCGAAGCCAAACTTGGAGAACAGCCGGAAGGCCGCCGCCAGCCGCTGCTTGCGGTGCAGGCGCTCCTCGGCCGGCGTATCGAACTTTGGCGGACGCGGCAGCACGCGGTATTTGGCTTTCACCTCTTCGGACAGGCCGGCAGCCATTTCATCCTGATCGGCCAGCGGCCTGGCTTGTTCTGCTGGAGCATTCATGGGGTGTCTCCTTTTTTCGTCATTCATACCACCTGTTTGCGCTCCCTCTCCCACAAGCGGGAGAGGGAGCGGCCGCAGGCCCGTACTTACACCAGCTTGACCAGCTGCTTACCGAAATTCTTGCCCTTGAGCAGGCCCATGAACGCTTCCGGCGCGCTCGCCAGCCCTTGCGCGACACTCTCGCGGAACTTGAGCTTGCCTTGCGCCACGGCGGTGCCCAGCTCCTGCAGCGCTTGCGGCCACACGTCCATGTGTTCGGACACGATAAAACCTTCCACGGTCAGGCGCGACACCAGGATCAGCTGCGGGTTCTTCAGCGGCATCGGCTGGCCATCGTAGCCAGCGATCATGCCGCAGATGGCGATGCGGCCGAAGGCGTTCATGCGGGCCAGCACCGTATCGAGGATCTCGCCCCCCACGTTCTCGAAGTAGCCGTCCACGCCGTCCGGGGTGGCTTCCTTGAACATGGTGTACAGCTCCTTGCTGTCCTTGGCCGCCTTGTAGTCGATGCAGGCATCGAAGCCCAGCTCATTGACCACGTAGTCGCACTTGTCCTTGCCGCCGGCAAAGCCGACCACGCGGCAGCCCTGCAGCTTGGCCAGCTGGCCCACCACGCTGCCGACCGCGCCGGAAGCCGCGCTCACCACGATGGTCTTGCCGGCCTTCGGCTGGATGATCTTGTTCAGGCCGTACCAGGCGGTGACGCCGGGCATGCCAACCGAGCCAAGGTACGCCGACAGCGGGATATGGGTGGTATCGACCTTCTGGATGCCGATGCCGTTGGTGACACCCATCTCCTGCCAGCCGAACATGCCGACCACCTTGTCGCCGACGGCGTACTTGGGATTCTTCGTCGCCACGATCTCGCCGACCGTGCCGCCGATCATGACTTCGCCCAGCGGCTGCGGCGTGGCGTAGGACTTGCCCTCGTTCATGCGGCCGCGCATATAGGGGTCGAGCGACAGGAAATGGTTGCGGACCAGCACCTCGCCGTCGCCCAGTTCGGGCACAGGCACCTCTTCCAGGCGGAAGTTGTCCGGCGTCACGGCGCCGGTGGGACGCGAGGCCAGGACGATGCGCTTGAAGGTCTTCGACATGATGGTTTCCTTACAGTGAAATGGACAAGGACACTCGTCCTTTGTCATGCGTTGTTCGTTGTTCGTTGTTCGTTGTTCGTTGTCAATGGCGGGCCGCTTACTTCATCAATGACAGCGCAAGTGCCCGGTATGCGCGATGCGTGACGGGGTCGTTGGCGCCATTGGCAGCGATGGGGTGCGAAGCGTAGCGCACGATGGTCAGTTCCGCCTTTGGATCGATATAGATACGCTGGCCGTGGATGCCGCGCGCCTCGAACACGCCGTGGTCGTCGTTCGAGACCCACCACATCGAGCGATAGCTCCAGCCCGGCAAGGTGGCGTAGCCGGCCTTGGCGAACTTGGCGCGGTCGCCGCCGCGGCGGATGTCCGCCACCACTTCGGCCGGGATGACCTGCTGGCCGTTATAGCGGCCGCCGTTGCGCATGGTCTCGCCGAAGCGGGCCAGGTCGCGCAGCGTGGTATTCAGGCCGCCGCCGCCGGACTCGCTGCCGATGCTGTCCACCATGAAATAGGCATCGTTCTCCGCGCCCATCTTCTGCCATACGCGTTCGGACAGCAGCTTGGCCAGCGACTGCCCCGACACCCGCTTGACGATCCAGGCGAGGACTTCGGCATTGACCGTCTTGTAGGCGAAGGCCTGGTCGTGCTCGCCCTCCTTCTTCAGCGTGGCGAGGAATTCATAGAAGGTCTTGGGCCCGGCATAGCCAGGCTCGCGCGGCATCATGCCGCCGGCACGGCTGTAGTCCCAGATTTCGGCCTTGGGATCGGCGTAGTTCTCCGAATACTTCACGCCTACCGTCATGTCCATGACTTCGCGCACGGTGGCATCGCCGTATGCGGTGCCGGCCATCTCCGGCAGGTAGCGCGTGACCGGCGCGGCGGGATCGAGTTTGCCGTCCGCCACCAGCATGGCGGCCAGCGTACCGACGAAGGATTTGGTGACCGACATGGCGATGTGCGGCGTATGGTCGTCAAGCGCGCCGAAGTACTTCTCGTAGACCACGCGGCCCTTGTGCATCACCAGGATGCCATCGGTATAGGTCAGGCCCAGCATGTCGCTGAAGGTGCGGCGCGTGCCGTCGGCATCGGTAAAGGCCACGCTGCCGATATCGTGCTCGGCGCGCGGCAATACCGCGGCCGGGCCCCGCCCGTGCCAGACCGACGCGGTCGGGACCAGTTCGCGGATATGCGAAAAGCTCCAGCGGGAGCGCGGAAAGCCGTTGCTGGCGGGCGTAAAGCTGATGATCTTGGCGGCTGCCGGGGGAAAGCCCTGCATCCACCCCGCGGTCACGGGATCGGTAGCGGCGGCATCCGGAAAGCTCGGTGCGGCGGGCGCCGCGGCCGGTGCGGCG
>NZ_JFJV02000192.1:43622-43875 GCF_000611145.1 Cupriavidus sp. SK-3
CGCCGCAGGCGGCGAGCACGGTCAGTTTCAATAGCCGCGTGGCGGCAATCCGTTCAAACAGCATCTGGTCTCCATTATTGGTTTTATCGGTGCCGCGTGCCGGTTGTTTCCGGTCTGGTTCTTAGTGTGCTGCTCCCTGCGCCGGCGGGCCCGGCATGCGGCGCGCCGCTGCCGGACATGTGCCGTATCAGCCGTCGGCGCCGGTATCCGAGGCGCCGCCCGCCGCGCGTTGCGGCGGCACGCGCCTGGCAAA
>NZ_JFJV02000192.1:43883-61475 GCF_000611145.1 Cupriavidus sp. SK-3
GCCTGACAAACTTGAACGTGCCGGAACCGCGCGATACGGTCTTGCCATCGGCGTCGAGAATCTCGGCTTCGCAGAAGGCCATGGTGCTGGTACGGTGCACGCACTGGCCGCGCGCGACGAGCTTGCCGCGCCCGGGCGCCATGAAGGTAGTCTTCATCTCGATGGTGACCACGCCGCGCCCGTCGGGATCGGCGGCGCGGCCGGCAATCGCCATGGCCACGTCGAGCAGCGTCATCAGCACGCCGCCGTGCGCCATGTCCCAGCTATTCTGGTGGCGTGTTTCCAGCGCCAGTTCGATCTCGCTGCCTTCCTTGTCCATGCGGGTGCATTGCACGCCGAGATCGGCAAGGAAGGGAATCTTGAGGGGAAAACCGTTGGTTTGAGTCATGTTTGCGAAAGAGGCGAGGACGGTCCGGTTGACCGGCTGGCGCAGGTTGTGCCACGCAAGCCATATGCCAACCGCATTAGAGCATGGACTTAAACCGCGCTCACGCCGCCGTCCACCGCCAGCACCTGGCCGGTGATGTGCTTGCCGGCGGCGCTGGCGAACAGCAGCGCCGCGCCCTTCAGGTCTTCGTCGTCGCCCAGCCTGTGCAGCGGCACCGACGCGCACATGGCTTCCACGCCCAGGCGGTCCAGCGAACCCTGGGTCATCTTGGACGGGAAGAAGCCTGGCGCCAGCGCGTTCACCGTGATGTTGTGCTCGCCCCACTCCGCCGCCAGCGTGCGGGTGAAGTTCACCACCGCACCCTTGGAGGTGTTGTAGGCGATCGTTTCCATCGATCCCGGCGGGTTGCCTGCCAGCCCGGCGATGGAAGCCACGTTGATGATGCGGCCATAGCGGCGCGGGATCATCGACAGCTTGCCGATGCGCTGGGTCAGCAGGAACAGGCCGCGGATATTCAGGTTCATCACCTTGTCCCAGGCCTCCACCGGGTGGTCCTCGGCGGGCGCGCCCCAGGTGGCGCCGGCGTTGTTGACGAGGATGTCGACATGGCCCAGCCTGCCCAGCGCTTCGTCGGCCAGGCGCGCGATATCCGCGTCGCGGGCGCCGTCGGCGGCGATCCAGTCGGCTTCAATGCCAAGCGCCTTGAGGTGGGCCTGGGCCGCTTGCAGCTCATCGGCCTTGCGTGCCGACAGCACGATGCGCGCGCCCTGCTCGCCGAGCGCTTCGGCAATCTGCAGGCCAAGCCCGCGCGAGCCGCCGGTGATCAGCGCCGTCTTGCCCTTCAGGTCGAACAATTGCTGGATGGTATTCATGGGGTCTCCCGATATTGTGTTGCGCGCGCATCCTGGCGCGCGCCCTGTCATCTTGCGCAGCCGCCGGTGGTCAGAACCAGGCGTCCTGCATATCCAGCGTGGTGCGGTCCAGCGAGGCCAGCAGGTCGAGCTGCGGCCCCACCCTGGGCAGTTCCCAGCGGAAGAAATATGCCGCCGCCGCCAGCTTGCCGCGATAGAAGTCCTGGTCTTCCTGGCTCTTCGCCCCGGCCAGCGCGGCCTGCGCCACCAGCGCCTGTTCCAGCCACGTCCACGCCATCACCACGTGGCCGAAGGCTTCCAGGTAGACCGAGGCATTGGCCAGCGTCACCTTGGCGTCGCCCGCCGCCCACAGCGCCTGCGTGACTTCCGCCACGCGCTTGACGGCGGCGCCCAGCGCCTTCGCATGGCTGCCCAGCGCGGCATCGCTGCTGGCCAGGGCGCGGCCGATGGTGGCCTGGATTTCTTCGCCCAGCGCCGCAAACGCGGCACCGTCCTTCATCACCACCTTGCGGCCCAGCAGATCCAGGCCCTGGATGCCGTGCGTGCCTTCGTGGATGGGATTCAGGCGGTTGTCGCGGTAGAACTGCTCGACGTTGTATTCGCGGGTGTAGCCGTAGCCGCCATGCACCTGGATGGCCAGGCTGTTGGCCTCCAGGCACCACTGCGACGGCCAGCTCTTGGCGATGGGCGTCAGGATATCCAGCAACAGCGCCAGGCGTTCATGCTCCGCCCCCTCGGCGGCGCGCTCCTGGTCCACCAGTTGCGCGCAATACAGATTGAGCGCCAGCCCGCCTTCCACATAGCTCTTTTGCGCCAGCAGCATGCGGCGGATATCCGCGTGCTCGACCAGCCGCACCTGCGGGCTGGCCGGATCCTTGCCCCCCGGGCCGATCGGGCGGCCTTGCGGGCGGTTGCGCGCGTAGTCCACCGAGTGCAGGTAGCCTGTATAGCCCAGCATCACCGCGCCCAGGCCCACGCCGATGCGCGCCTCGTTCATCATATGGAACATGCAGGCCAGGCCCTTGTGCGCTTCGCCCACCAGGTAGCCGATCGCGCCGGACTTGCCGCCGGGCTTGTACTTCATGCCTTCGCCGAAGTTCAGCAGGCAGTTGGTGGTGCCGCGATAGCCCATCTTGTGGTTCAGGCCGGCCAGCACCACGTCGTTGTGCTCGCCCAGGCTGCCGTCGGCATTGACCAGGTACTTCGGCACGATAAACAGCGAGATGCCTTTCACGCCCGGAATCAGCTTGCCGTCCGGGCCGGGGATCTTGGCCAGCACCAGGTGCACGATATTGTCGGACAGTTCGTGCTCGCCGGCCGAGATCCACATCTTGTTGCCGCGCAGGCGGTACTGCTGGCCGAGCGGCGATTCGCCTTCGTAGTCGGCGCGCGTGGTGATGTCCGACAGCGACGAGCCCGCCTGCGGCTCGGACAGGCACATGGTGCCGAAGAAGCGGCCTTCCATCTCCGGCTTGACGAAGGTCTCCACCTGCGCCGGCGTGCCGTGCGCGAGCAGCAGGTTGGCATTGCCGATGGTCAGGAAGGGATAGGAACTGGTGCCGACGTTGGCGCCCTTGAAATAGGCAAAGCCAGCCTTCTCCACCACCACCGGCAACTGCATGCCGCCGATCTCGTAGTCCTGCCCGGCGGCCATCAGGCCGGCCTCGCAGAAGGCCTTCAGCGCGGTCTTGACCTCGGGAATGATGGCGACGGTCTCGCCGTCGAAATGCGGCTCTTGCTGATCGTTCTTCTTGTTGTGCGGCGCAAACAGGTCGGTGGCGATCTTCTCGCAGGTATCGAGCGCGGCGTCGAAGGTCTCGCGGGAATGGTCGGCGTAACGCGGAATGCGGGTCAGCCCCTCGACCTTGAGCCACTCGTACAGCACGAAGTTCAGGTCACGGCGGGAAAGGATCAGCGACATGGCAGGAAACGGCTCCCAGACTGAAAGGGAAAATCAAAGATGCGCGACCCGGCGTTGGCGCCAGTGGCGGCCTCGCGGCATGGATCGTCGCTGTCTCCACAACGGCACGCTGCATGGCGCACCGCAAATTCTGTTAATTCTGCTAATTCTGTAAATGGCGCGGGGAAAGAAAAAGGCGCTCGCGCGCCCTTCCCTCCGTTGCCGTACTGCTAGCTGCCTTCGCCCATGCGGGCGATGGTGCCCTGCGCTACCGCGCAGAGCTTTTCCTCGCCATCCTTGAGCACGAATACATCGCACCGTACCACCGCCTGCTGGCGGCCCCGGCTGAGGCATTCGGCGCGGGCAATCAGCATTTCGCCGATCGCCGGACGCAGGTAGTTGATCTTGTACTCCGAAGTCACCACCGGCGCGGCCATGGCCGCGCCGCCCGCATAGGTGAGCGCGTTGTCGGCCATATAGCTGACCACGCCCCCGTGCAGGAAGCCGTACTGTTGCTGCAGGTCCGGCCGGATGGCCAGGCGCAGTTCGGCACGGCCAGGCGAGAGCGCGGCCAGCTCCGTGCCGACCAGCACCGAGAAGGGCTGGCTGGCCAGCACCTCCCGGCCATGCGCCAGCAGGGCATCCGCTTGCTCGCTCACGGTCTCGCCCTGGCGCTCAGAGGACTTCGAACAGGCCGGCAGCACCCTGGCCGCCGCCGATGCACATGGTCACCACCACGTACTTGACGCCGCGGCGCTTGCCTTCGATCAGCGCATGGCCGACCAGGCGGGCGCCGGACACGCCGTAGGGGTGGCCCACCGCGATGGCGCCGCCGTTGACGTTGAGGCGGTCCATCGGGATGCCCAGCGTGTCGGCGCAGTACAGCACCTGCACGGCAAAGGCTTCATTGAGTTCCCACAGGCCGATATCGGCCACGGTCAGGCCGGCCTTCTTCAGCAGCTTCGGTACCGCGAACACGGGGCCGATGCCCATTTCGTCAGGCTCGCAACCAGCCACGGCGAAGCCGCGGAAGGCGCCCAGCGGCTGCAGGCCCTTGGCCTCGGCCACCTTGGCGTCCATCACCACGACTGCCGAAGCGCCGTCGGAGAATTGCGATGCGTTACCGGCCGAAACCACGCCGCCGGGCATGGCGGTGCGGATCTTGGACACGGCTTCCAGCGTGGTGTCGCCGCGAATGCCTTCGTCGGCCGAGACCGTGACTTCCTTGGTCATCAACTGGCCGGTGGCCTTGTCGGCCACGCCTGCGAGCACCGTGATCGGCACGATTTCGTCGTTGAACTTGCCGGCTTCCAGGGCGGCGAAGGCGCGCTGCTGGCTGCGCACGCCGTACTCGTCCTGGCGCTCGCGCGAGATGTTGTAGCGCTTGGCCACGTTCTCGGCGGTTTGCAGCATGTTCCAGTAGATTTCCGGCTTGTTCCTGGTCAGCCAGCTTTCCTGGATCATGTGGCGGTTCATTTCCTGCTGCACGCAGGAGATGCTTTCCACGCCGCCGGCCACGAAGATGTCGCCCTCATCGGCGATCACGCGCTGCGCGGCCATGGCGATGGTCTGCAGGCCGGACGAGCAGAAGCGGTTGACGGTGGCGCCGGGCACGGTGACCGGGCAGCCTGCGCGCAGCGCGATCTGGCGCGCGATGTTGGCGCCGGTGGCGCCTTCCGGGTTGGCACAGCCCATCAGCACGTCTTCCACTTCAGCGGCGTCGATCTTGGCGCGGGCGATGGCGTGCTGGACCGCATGGCCGCCCAGGGTGGCGCCGTGGGTCATATTGAAACCGCCCTTCCAGCTCTTGGCCAGGCCGGTCCGTGCGGTGGAAACGATGACTGCCTCTTTCATGTCTTGCTCCTCGGTATCTCTGGTATCTGGTGACCTGCGGCGTGCGTTCACGTCCGGCAGTGTCTTGCAATATGTCGTTGGCTGGGTTCAGCCGGGTTAGCTTGGGTTGGCTTGGCGATTCTTCCGTTTCAGGACAGCAGGCCGGCCGACTGCAGGCGCTGCACGCCCGCGGCTTGCAGGTCTTGCCACGCACGGGCCAGCGATCCGCCGAGGTCGATGGCGCGGCAGGCGTCCTCGACCACGATGGCCTCGAACCCCGCCGCGCGGGCATCGAGCGCGCTCCAGGCAACGCAGTAATCCGTCGCCAGTCCCACGCAAAACACCCTGCGCACGCCACGCTCGCGCAAGTAGCCCGCAAGCCCGGTCGGGGTGGTGCGATCGGCCTCCATGAAGGCCGAATAGCTGTCCACCTCGCGATGATGACCCTTGCGGATCACCATCTGCGCATGCGGCACATCCAGCCCCGCATGCAGCGCCGCGCCACGGGTGCCCTGCACGCAGTGCGTCGGCCACAGGACTTGCTGGCCATAGGGCAATGCCACGGTCTGGAACGGCTGCGTGCCGGCATGGTTGGCGGCAAACGAAACGTGGCCGGCGGGATGCCAGTCCTGCGTCAGCACCACATGCGCAAACGCCGCCGCGAGGCGGTTGATCACGGGCACGACTTCATCGCCATGCGCCACGGCAAGCGCGCCGCCGGGCATGAAATCGTTCTGCACGTCGATGACCAGCAGGCAATCTTCCGGGCCGTATTGCTTGGCCATGCCGCTACTCCCCGCTTTGTGACCGGTTTGCGATCTGTGGTGGAAACCCTGCGCGGCCAGCCTGGTCGCGCAGGATCGAATCGCCGCTGGCTATGCTTAGCCGTTGAAGCCCTTGCCCTCGGCGGCCAGCTTCTCCAGCAGCGCTGCCGGCTTCCAGGCTTCGCCGTGGTAGCCCTTGGCATAGCGCGCCATCGACTGCGCCACGTTGAACAGGCCAACCTGGTCCGCGTACAGCATCGGGCCACCGCGGAACAGCGGGAAGCCATAGCCGGTCAGGTAGACCATGTCGATATCCGAGGCCTTGGAGGCAATGCCTTCTTCCAGGATCTTGGCGCCTTCGTTGACCAGCGCGAACACCAGGCGCTCGACGATTTCCTCATCGGAAATCTTGCGACGGGTGATGCCCAGGTCCTTCGAGTGCTGCACGATCATGTCGTTGACCTGCTGGTTCGGGTACGGCTTGCGGTCGCCCGCCTTGTAGTCGTACCAGCCCGCGCCGGTCTTCTGGCCATAGCGGCCCTGTTCGCACAGCAGGTCGGCGGTCTTCGAGTACTGGATGTCCGGCTTGTCCACGGCGCGGCGCTTGCGGATGGCCCAGCCGATGTCGTTGCCGGCCAGGTCGCCCATGCGGAACGGGCCCATGGCAAAGCCGAACTTCTCGATGGCCTTGTCCACTTGCTCCGGCAGCGCGCCTTCGTCCAGCAGATAGCCGGCCTGGCGGCTGTACTGCTCGATCATGCGGTTGCCGATGAAGCCGTCGCACACGCCCGACACCACGGCCGTCTTCTTGATCTTCTTGGCGACCTGCATGACGGTTGCCAGCACGTCCTTGCCGGTCTTTTCGCCGCGCACCACTTCCAGCAGCTTCATCACGTTGGCCGGGCTGAAGAAGTGCATGCCGACCACGTCTTGCGGACGCTTGGTGAAGGAAGCGATCTTGTTGACGTCCAGCGTGGAGGTGTTGGAAGCCAGGATCGCGCCCTGCTTCATCACTTCATCCAGCTTCTTGAAGACGATTTCCTTGACGCCCATTTCCTCGAACACGGCTTCGATGACCATGTCCGCGTCCTTGATCTCGTCATAGGACAGCGTGGTGGTCAGCAGGCCCATGCGCTGCTCGACCTTCTCCTGCGTGAGCTTGCCCTTCTTGGCGCTGTTTTCGTAGTTCTTGCGGATGGTGGCCACGCCACGGTCCAGCGCTTCCTGCTTGGTCTCCAGCATGATCACCGGGATGCCGGCGTTCAGGAAGTTCATGGTGATGCCACCGCCCATGGTGCCCGCGCCGATCACAGCGATCTTCTCGAGCTTGCGGGTGGCGGTGCCTTCCGGCACGTCGGGGATCTTGCTGGCGGCACGCTCGCCAAAGAAAGCGTGGCGCAGCGCGCGCGATTCCGGCGTGGTGATCAGGTACATGAAGCCTTCGCGCTCGTCCTTCAGGCCGGCATCGAACGGCTTGAGCGAGGCTGCCACGGCGTCCACGCACTTCAGCGGCGCGGGGAAGTTCTTGGCGACGGCCGCAACGGTGTTGCGGGCAAAGGCGATGAAGCCTTCCGCGTTCTCGTGCTTGACCTTCAGGTCGCGCACCTTGGGGTACGGGCCGGGGTTGGCCGCCGCCGTCCTGGCGAAGGCCACGGCCGCGGGCAGCACGTCGCCGTCGACGATCTCGTCGAACAGCTTGGTACCGGCAAACTTCTCGCTGGGGATGGCGTTGCCCGAGACAATCATGTTCAGGGCGGCTTCCAGGCCGATCACGCGCGGCAGGCGCTGCGTGCCGCCGGCGCCGGGCAGCAGGCCCAGCTTCACTTCCGGCAGGGCGATCTGCGCGCCCTTCGAAGCCACACGGTAGTTACAACCCAGCGCCAGTTCCAGGCCGCCGCCCATGGCCACGGAATGGATCGCCGCCACGACCGGCTTGGCCGAGCCTTCCACCACCTTGATCACCGAATGCAGCGTCGGCTCCTGGGTGGCCTTGGGCGTATTGAATTCACGGATGTCCGCGCCGCCGGAGAAAGCCTTGCCGGCGCCGGTAATGACGATGGCCTTGACGGCCGCATCGTCCAGCGCACGGGTCATGCCTTCGACGATGCCGAGCCGGGTGCTGAGACCCAGGCCGTTCACGGGGGGATTGTCGAGCGTGATGACGGCTACGCCGTCCTGAACCTGATACTGCGCTGTCATGCTGGTTCCTTTGGTAACTGGATGTTGTCTCGGGATTCGAATTCTCGAATTATGTTGTTCTGCGCGCCGTGGAGAGCGCCGGCGCGGCCAACGCCGCCGTGTTCCGCCCGACCACCGCCCGGCTGCCGGGGAACGCATGCCAGCGCCCCTTTGCCGGTGCCCGCCCCTAGTGCCGCCGGTGCAAGCGGGACAAGCATACACAAAATAGCACGGTCGTTCAATTTCATTTTGGGGCCCGTCCGGTGCCGCCATGCGCCCGGTTCATGGGCGAGCTCACCGGCGTGCATTCAAGCTGGGAAAGGCCCCCGGAAAGCTAGGGTAAATCCCGACCGTCATGCCCCATGCAGCACATTCCCCTGATCCTGAGGAATGCCTCTAGTCACAGTAGGCGACTTTCCTGACATAAACCGCCATAACCCTCGGATTTACCCGGATAACCCGGTAAACTCGCGCCCTTTGCCCGCTCGGGCGCCCCACGAGGCGTCGCCCGTGCCGAAGCCGCGGCCCCGCCCGCCGAAGTTCCAGTGACCCTGATGTCTTCCCATCCTCATCCCCACCAGCACCCCGTCGTCGAGCACGACGATCTGCAGCGCAAACTCAAAGCCCGCCACCTGACCATGATCGCCATCGGCGGCGCGGTCGGCACCGGGCTGTTCGTGGCCTCCGGCGCGTCGATCTCCCAGGCGGGACCCGGCGGCGCGCTGCTGATGTATTGCCTGATCGGCCTGATGGTGTATTGCCTGATGACCAGCCTGGGCGAACTCGCCGTGCATATGCCGGTGGCCGGCTCCTTTGTCACCTACAGTGCACTCTATGTGGAGGAAGGCTTCGGCTTCGCCCTCGGCTGGAGCTACTGGTTCAGCCTGGCCGTGACCATTGCCGTGGAACTCGCTGCGGCGCAACTGGTGATGCAGTACTGGTTCCCGCATGTCTCCGGCGTGGTCTGGAGCGCGGGCTTCCTGCTGCTGATGTTCGGCCTGAACGCGTTCTCGGTACGCGGCTTCGGCGAGGCCGAATACTGGTTCGCGCTGATCAAGGTGGCCACGATCCTGATCTTCCTGGCGGCCGGGCTGATGATGATCTTCGGCATCATGCAGGGCGGTCCACAGTCCGGCTGGCAGAACTTCACGCTTGGCGATGCGCCGTTCGTCGGCGGCATCCCCGCCATGTTCGGCGTGGCCATGATCGCAGGGTTCTCCTTCCAGGGCACGGAAACCGTCGGCGTCGCCGCCGGCGAAGCCGCTGACCCGGCTCGCACCATCCCGCGCGCCATCCGCCAGACCTTCTGGCGCATCCTGCTGTTCTACGTGCTGGCGATCCTTATCATCGGCGTGCTGATCCCCTACACCGACCCCAGCCTGCTGCGCAACGACGTCACCGACATCGGCGTCAGCCCCTTCGCGCTGGTGTTCCGCCACGCCGGCCTGGCCTTCGCCGCCGGGCTGATGAACGCCGTGGTGCTGACCGCGCTGCTCTCCGCCGGCACCTCCAGCATGTACGCCTCCACGCGGATCCTGTACGGCCTGGCGGTCAGCGGCCGCGCGCCACGGGCGCTCGCCCGGCTCTCGGCCAGCGGCGTGCCCTACAACGCCCTGTTCGCCACCACCGCCATCGGCGCCCTGTGCTTCCTCAGCTCGCTGTTTGGCGACAAGGCGGTGTACCTGTGGCTGCTCAACACGTCCGGCATGACCGGCTTTATTGCCTGGCTCGGCATCGCCGTCAGCCACTACCGCTTCCGCCGCGGGCTGGTGCACCAGGGCTTCAAGGCCTCCGACCTGGCCTACCGCTCGCCGCTCTATCCCTTCGGCCCGATCTTTGCCATCGTGCTGTGCGTGGTAATCGTGCTGGGCCAGAACTACCAGGCCTTCACCGACGTGCGCGGGCGCTGGATGGAGATTGTCGGCACCTATATTGGCGTGCCGCTGTTCCTGTTGCTCTGGCTCGGCTACCGGCTGGTACGGAAAACCCGGCTGATCGACTATGAAGACATGCCGTTCAACTGCAAGCCGGCGGCCGACCAGGCCACGGTTACGGCCACGGCCTCGCCGTTCGCGCAAGAAGCGCCAGCCCGCTGACGCAATAGCCACGCACCCCGGGCGTGCCCGGGGACCGGCCAGGCCTCCGGTCGTCCGGCGCGCCCCCTTCAACGTGCCGAGAGCCATTCCGCATAGCGCGGCAGATCGACATTGCCGCCGCTGATCACGATGCCGACACGCCTGCCCTGCACCGGCAATCCCGCGTAACGCGCCGCCGCAAGGCCAAGGCAGCCGGTCGGCTCGACCACCAGCTTCATGGCCTGCGCGAACCTGCGCATGCATTCGATCAGCGCAAGGTCCGGCACGGCGACGATGTCGGTCACGCCGCGCCGGATCAGGGCGAACGTCAGCGCGCCGAGATGCTGCGCGCGCGCCCCGTCGGCGATCGTATCGGGCGGATCGATATGCACGATGGCACCGCGCCGAAGTGACTGCTGCCCGTGGTTGCCGGTCTCGGGCTCGACGCCGTACAGCCGGCAGCCGGGCGAGAGCCGTTCCGTCACGAGCGCGGCACCGGCGAGCAGGCCGCCCCCGCCCTGGCAAACCAGCAACGCATCGAGCGGTCCGGTTTCCTCGAGCAATTCACGCGTGACCGTGCCTTGTCCGGCGATGACATCGGCATGGTCGTATGGCGGGACCAGGGTCAGGCCGCGCGCTTCCGACAGACGCAGTGTGATGGCTTCGCGGTCGTCCAGCTGGCGGTCGTACAAGACCACCTGCGCGCCGCAGGCGCGGGTCGCCTCCACCTTGGACGCCGCCGCATCGCGCGGCATCACCACCGTCACCGGAATGCCAAGCACCTGCCCGGCGAGCGCGATGCCTTGCGCGTGGTTGCCGCCGGAGAACGCAATTGCGCCACGGCGGCGCTGCCCGGCATCGAAACGCGCCAGGGCATTGAATGCGCCACGAAACTTGAAGGCGCCGGTACGCTGCAGGTTCTCGCACTTGAAGAACAGTTCGGCACCCACCCAGGCATCCATCGCGGGCGAGCGCAGCACCGGCGTGCGCCATGCGTGCCCGGCCAGCCGGCTCGCGGCGGCCACCACATCGTCGTAGGTCGGCGGCACTTCGCTCATCGGCCGGCTCCCCGCATCGCAGCTGGACAGGACACCGGCCTCACTCCGCTGCCTGATCGGTGGGCTGCTTCCACGCGGCCAGCACTTCGGGAGACGGCGTCAGGGCTAGGTTGATGCCGCGTGCGCCGATGGGCTGCTGGAACCAGCGCTTCTGCAATGCGACCACCTCGGGGCCGGCGAATACCGATGTCAGCGTCTGGTCGACCAGTTGCTTCCACTCGGGATCGGATTTCGGCAGCATCAGCGCATTACGCTCGATCGACAGCGCCGGTCCGGCAACGGCGTACTGAGACGGGGCCTTCGAATTCGCGCGCAGGCCGTACAGCACCACATCATCCAGCACGAATGCCTGGGCGCGGCCGGTCTCCAGTAACAGGAAGGACTCGTTATGATCCTTCGCATACACGTCGTTGAATGCGTACTGGGGCTTGAGCCTGCGCACGTGGCGGTCGCCGGTGGAGCCCGCGCTGGTGACGACCACCTTGCCACGCAGGTCGTTGAGGGACTGAATGCCCGAATCGGAGCGTACCAGCATGCGTACCACCGACACATAGTGGGCTACGCTGAAGGCCACCTGCTTCTGGCGCTCGACCGTATTGGTATTGGGCGCGCAGTCGACGGTCACCAGGCCGTTCAGCACCGCGGGCACGCGGCTCTGCGCCGTCAGCGGCAGCCAGCGCACCTTCAGGTCCTTCAAGCCCAGCTTCTCGCGCGCGGCCTCGGCCACGCGCAGGCACAGGTCCACGGCGTAGCCCGAAGGCTGCCCCTTGATGTCGGAGAAAGAGAACGGCAGCGCGCCCTCGCGATAGCCCATCGTGATCGTGCCGGATTCCCGGATCTGCTCCAGGATCGGGCTATGGGCATGCGCGGCCTGGGCGGCCGTGAACGTGGCGAGGGCGAGCAGCACGGCGAAGGCGCGTGTTGTCAATGCGGAAGTCAATGTGGAAGGAGAGGACATGGCGGGCGTTCAGGAAAAGCGCGTAGCGTATTGCGCACAACGCTCCGGCCAAACAATATCTTTCTTATAAGTGCATTCCCGCCCGTCTCATAAGCTAATCGCTTTAACGATTAAGCCGGCAAGTAGCCGCGCGCCTGCTCCTGCTTGGCACCTGTCATGCTCCCGTCACGCTCCTTTCATGCCGCCGTCACGCTGACCATGCATCGTAGCGATCTTTCGACTCTATTGTTCACCTACATGCGCATGCTTCCGTCCGCGACCGTCACTGCCGTAATCACCATCACTGCTGCCGCGTGGGCCCTGCCCGCCGTGGCACAGACGGCCGCCGCGCCCGCCTACCCCGCCACCCTGGCCGGCCATGCCATCCTGCCGGCCGAGAGCTTCATTGCCGCGCCCAAGGATGCGCCGCAGGACCTGCAGGCAAGCGGCAAATTCACCACCGGCGCGCGCGTGGAAAAGCTGGGCAGCGTGGAAGGCCAGTCGAACAACCGGCCCACGGGTGTCTCCGTGCCCTTCAGGGGCCAGCCGCTGCAAGGGCATTCCGGCATCAAGCACATGGCTGACGGCAGCTTCTGGGTGCTGACCGACAATGGCGCCGGCAGCAAGGCCAACTCGCCCGACTTCATGCTCTACCTGAATCACTACAAGGTGGACTTCAAGAGCGGCAAGCTTCAGCGCCTCGGCACCGTGTTCCTCCACGATCCGGACAAGAAGGTACCCTTCCGCATCGTCCACGAAGGGACCAAGCAGCGCTACCTGACGGGATCGGACTTCGACACCGAGAGTTTCCAGTTCGCCGGCGGCGCGCTGTGGATCGGCGACGAATTCGGCCCCTTCCTGATCAAGGCCGACCTGCAAGGCAAGGTGCTGGCCGTGTACGACACGCTGGTCGACGGCAAGCCCGTGCGCTCCCCCGACCACCCTGCCGTAACCACGCCCGGCGTGCCGGGTGGCGCGGTGGATTTCCAGATCAAGCGCTCCAAGGGCTTCGAAGGCATGGCCTCGTCGCCCGACGGCAGCAAGCTCTATGCGCTGCTTGAAGGCCCGGTCTGGAACGCCCAGGCCAAGGACTTCGAACGCACCGACGGCAAGGAAACCCTGCGCGTGCTGGAGTTCGACACCCAGGCCGGCAAATGGACGGGCCGCTCGTGGAAGTACCCGCTGGAAGCCAACGGCAACGCCATCGGCGATTTCAACATGATCGACGCCACCACGGGCCTGATCATCGAACGTGACAACGGCGAAGGCACGGCCGACAAGGCCTGCCCGGAAGGCCAGAAGCGCAGCGACTGCTTCTCCGACATCGCCAGGTTCAAGCGCATCTACAAGGTTGAGCTGACCGATGCCAACGCCGGCGGCGCGGTGCGCAAGATCGGCTATATCGACCTGCTCAATATCGCCGACCCCGACAAGCTGGCCCGCAAGCCGCTCAACGACGGCGTGCTCAAGTTCCCGTTCTTCACGATCGAGAACGTAGACGTGGTGGACCCCACCCATATCGTGGTTGGCAACGACAATAACCTGCCGTTTTCCAGCAGCCGCGAGCCTGACAAGGCGGACGACAATGAGCTGGTGCTGCTGGAGGTGGGGGAGTTTCTGAAGGCCAAATAAGCGTCGGCGAGGTGGCGCCGTTGCTTCCAGCCGATGGCGAAGCGAACGATCGCCAAATGGTAAAACAGCCAGCGCATGCTGGCTGTTTTACCAATGTCCGGCGTGATATCGCACACCGGGCACCAACCGCCCTACACCTCCAGCCATTCCTTGCGAATGGCCGCATTCGCCTTGAGATCCTGCGGCGAGCCTTCGAACACGATGTGCCCGTGCCCCATCACGTAGACCCGCTGGGAAATATCCAGCGCGATGGCCAGCTTCTGCTCGATCAGCAGCACCGACACGCCACGCTCCTTCAGCACCTTCAGGTAGTCGCCCACCAGCGTGACGATCATCGGGGCCAGCCCTTCGGTGGGCTCGTCGATCAGCACCAGGTCGGGGTCGCCCATCAGCGTGCGGCAAAGCGTGAGCATCTGCTGCTCGCCGCCGGAGAGCACGCCGGCGGCCGTGTTCTCTCGTTCCTTCAGGCGCGGGAACATGTTGTACATGTCCTGCACCGTCCAGCGGGGCCTGGACTGGCGCGGATTGCGCTTTTCGCCCAGCAGCAGGTTCTGGCGCACCGTCAGCGTGGGGAAGATATCGCGGTTTTCCGGCACATAGCCGATGCCGAGGTGGGCGATCTCGAAAGTGCGTCGCCCAAGGATCTCCTCGTCGCGAAAGCGCACCGAACCCTCCGCCTTGACCATGCCGAGGATGGCCTTGGCCATGGTCGAGCGTCCCACCCCGTTGCGGCCCAGCAGCGCGACGATTTCGCCTTCGTCGATATGCGCATCGACCCCGTGGAGGATATGGCTCTTGCCGTAGTAGGCGTGCAGTCCCTGCACGTCCAGCATGCGCTTGCCCATCAGTGCGCTCCTTCGGTGGCGGGTTCGTCGAGGGTGGTACCCAGGTAGGCTTCCTTGACCTTGCGGTTGGCGCGGATGGCCTCGGGGGTGTCGGTGGCGATGACTTCGCCGTAGACCAGCACGGAGATGCGGTCGGCCAGGCCAAACACCACGCTCATATCGTGCTCCACCATCACCAGCGTCTTGCCCACGGTGACACGGCGGATCAGCTCCACCGCGTGGTCGGACTCCGAACGGCTCATGCCGGCGGTGGGTTCGTCCAGCAGGATCACTTCGGCGCCGCCGGCAATGGTGATGCCGATCTCCAGCGCGCGCTGCTCGGCATAGGTGAGCAGGCTGGCCTGGGTATTGCGGCGGTGATGCAGGCCGATCAGCTCCAGCACTTCCTCGGCGCGCTCGCGCGCATCGCGCAACTCCGACAGGCGATGCCAGAACGAGTACTTGTAGCCCAGCGACCAGAGCACCGCGCAGCGCAGGTTCTCGAACACCGACAGCCGGTGAAAGATATTGGTGATCTGGAAGCTGCGCGACAGCCCCATGCGATTGATCACGAAGGGTTGCAGCCCGCCGATCTCCTGCCCATTGAGCCTGACCGTGCCCGAACTGGGCGCGAAACGGCCGGAGATCAGGTTGAAAGTGGTCGACTTGCCGGCTCCATTGGGGCCGATCAACGCATGGCGCTCCCCCTTGGGGATGGTCAGGTTGACGCCCCGGATGATTTCGGTCTGGCCGAACTTCTTGCGCACATCGTTCAATTCCAGCGCGGCGCTCATGCCGTACCTCCCGTCATTTCGGCTTGTACCTTGTCCCAGGTGGCGCGCACCCGCGTCCGCGCGGCGCGGCAGGCCAGCAGGCCGGCCACCCACAATGCGGCCGCCACCAGCCACGGCGTGACGGTGCCGGCGTCGAATCCGATACGGAACAGCGACATCGTGGTGCCATTGGCGCTATCCACCTGCACTTTGTAGATCAGCTCCACGGTAAGGATCACCGCGGCCAGCAGCACCAGCCCGGCAGCCGCGGCGCGGCCATAGTCCGGCAGCATGCGGCGCAGCTTGCCGCGTGCGAGCAGCGGGACCTGCATCATCAGCAGGCTGGCGATACCGCCCGGCACGAACATGACCATCAGCACGAAGAACAGGCCCAGGTACAGCAGCCAGGCCTTGGTCAGGTCCGACAGCGCCACCGCGAACAGGATGAACACCACGGCGCCGATCACCGGCCCGAAGAACACGCCCGCGCCGCCGATGAAGGCGGCCAGCAGCACCCCGCCCGAGCGTACCGCGCTGACGTTTTCCGCCGACACGATCTCGAAGTTGATGGCCGACAGCGCGCCCGAAATACCGGCGAAGAAGGCAGACAGGATCAGCACCAGGTAGCGCACGCGCTGGGTGTTATAGCCGATGAACTCGACCCGCTCCGGGTTGTCGCGCACCGCGTTGGCGATGCGGCCGAGCGGCGTCTGCGTCCAGGCGTACATCGCCACCATCGACAGCAGGCACCACACCGCGATCAGGTAGTACACCTGCCGTCCCGGCCCGTAGGTGATGCCGAACACCGGATCGCCCACCATGCGGTTGGTGGAAATGCCGCCTTCGCCGCCGAAGAAATCGGGGAACATCAGCGAACTGGCGAACACCATCTCGCCGATGCCCATGGTGATCATGGCGAAGGTGGTGCCGGATTTCTTGGTGGTGACGTAGCCAAACAGCACGCCGAAGAAGGCGCCGGCCAGGCCGCCCACCACCGGCAGCAGCGACACCGGCAGCCACACCTTGCCCGCGCCCACCATGTTGAGCACATGGATGGCGATAAACGCGCCCAGGCCCGCATAGACCGCATGGCCGAACGACAGCATGCCGGTCTGCCCGAGCAGCATGTTGTAGGACAGCGCGAAAATAATCATGATGCCCATCTGCGACATCAGCGTGATGGCGAAGCCGCCGGAGAAGAACAGCGGCATCACCAGCATCAGGAACGCAGTCAGGCCCCAGATGATCCAGCGCGCCAGGTTCAGCGGGCGGTAGCGCATGGTGCGGCCGGTCACGACCGCCTCGCGGCGTTGTTGCATTGTCGTCTCCATGCTGTCAGCCCTCCCTGGTACCCATCAAACCACGCGGGCGGAAAATCAGCATCACCACCAGCAACAAATACGGCAGGACCGGGGCCACCTGCGCCACCGTGAGCTTCCATAGCGAGGACAGCGGCGTGCTGTCGGTAATCTGCAGGCCGATCGAGCCCAGCAAGCCTGCCAGCGAGGCATCGAGCGTGACGGCGAAGGTTTGCAGCACGCCGATCAGCAGCGAGGCAATGAACGCCCCCACCAGTGACCCCATGCCGCCCACCACCGCCACCACGAAGACGATCGACCCCACAGCCGCCGCCATCGACGGCTCGGTAATGAAGGCATTGCCCCCGATCACGCCTGCCAGCCCCGCCAGCGCGGCGCCGCCGCCAAACACCATCATGAACACACGCGGTACATTGTGGCCAAGCGCCTCGACCATCTCGGGATGGGTCAGCGCGGCCTGGATCACCAGCCCGATGCGGGTGCGGGTGAGCACCAGGTAGATCGCCACCAGCATGGCCAGCGACACCAGCATCATGAAGGCGCGGTATTTGGGGAAGGAGGAGGTGAATACGGTAAACAGCGGGCCATCCAGTTCGGCCGGAATGCGGTAAGGCACGGCGGCAAGGCCCCATACCAGCTTGACCCCTTCCTCGATCAGGTAGGCCAGGCCGAAGGTGAACAGCAACTCGGCCACGTGTCCGTATTTGTGCACGGCACGCAGCCCGAAACGCTCCACCAGCGCCCCGGCGCCGGCCACCAGCAGCGGCGCGAAGATCAGCGCGGGCCAGAAGCCGATCTTGCTGGCGATGGTGTAGGCGAAATAGGCGCCCAGCATGTAGAAGCTGGCGTGCGCGAAGTTCAGCACGCCCATCATGCTGAAGATCAGCGTGAGCCCGGAAGAGAGCATGAACAGCAGCAGCCCGTAGCTGACGCCGTTCAATAGAGAAATGACGAAGAATTCCACAACATATCCTTCAATCTGGCACCGGTCAGCCTGCTGGCTGCCGCTGGCCGGTCTGGAAACGGATGCGCGCGGGCG
>NZ_JFJV02000192.1:61552-67936 GCF_000611145.1 Cupriavidus sp. SK-3
AGGATCGGGCTGGCGCGCCGGACCTGGCCGCGCTGCCCGCCAAGCGCAGGCTTAGCCCGGGCGCTTCATCTGGCAGGAGGTCGGCTGCGCTGCCACATACTGGTCCATCAGCGCATCGGTCTTCCAGCCAAAGCCGGTGTTTTCCTGGTCGAACTTGATCTCCTTGCCGTCGACCTTGGTCCAGGTAGCCACCACCAGCGACTGCTGGGCCTGGTGGTCCGAACCGCGCATCTCCACCGTACCGTTCAGGCTGTCGGCCTTCATCCCTTCGAGCGCCTTGGCCACCTTGACCGGATCGGTCGACTTGGCGTCCGTGAACGCCTTGCCCAGCATGGCGATGCCGGTGTAGGCGGCCATCACGTAGAAGTCGTCGTTGTACTTCTTCTTGAAGCCTTCGATGACATCGCCGCCCTTGAAGCCCTTGTTGTTGGGGTTGTAGTAGCCGACGTACTTGACACGTCCGGCTTCCGACGGCCCCATGGCGGTCGGCACGCCGGTGGTGGCGCCGTAGTAGGTGTAGTAGTTGGTGGTCAGGCCTGCGTCCTTGCCAGCCTTGATCAGCAGGGCCAGGTCGCTGCCCCAGTTGCCGGTGATCACGGTGTCGGCGCCGGAGGCCTTGATCTTGGCCGCGTACGGGGCAAAGTCCTTGACCTGGGCCAGCGGGTGCAGGTCGTCGCCGACGATCTGGATGTCCGGACGCTTGCGCTTCAGGTAGTCCTTGGCGGCGCGCGCCACCTGGTGGCCGAAAGAGTAGTTCTGGTTGATCAGGTAGACCTTCTTGACGCCGGGATCCTTGGCCAGGTAAGTGGTCAGCGCCTCCATCTTCATGTCGGAGTTGGCGTCCAGGCGGAAGTGCCAGTAGTTGCACTTGCTGTTGGTCATGTCCGGGTCCACCGCGGCGTAGTTCAGGTAGACGATCTCCTTGCCCGGATTACGCTCGTTGTGCTTGGCCACCGCGTCTTCCAGCGCCAGGCCCACCGAGGAGCCGTTGCCCTGCACGATATAGCGGATGCCCTGGTCCACCGCCTGCTTGAGGATGGTCAGGCTTTCCTGCGGCGAGAGCTTGTTGTCGAAGCCAACCACTTCAAACTTGTGCCCGCCACCCCAGTTTTTCTGGTTGGCGATGTCGGCGACGAACTGCCAGCTCTTGAGCTGGTTCTGGCCCACCGGCGCCATCAGGCCGGACAGCGGATCGATAAAGGCGATCTTCACCGTATCGGCAGCCGCAACCCCGGAACCCATTGCCGCGAAAATGGCCGTGGCGGCCACGAGCGGACGCAATCTGATCATGCTTGTCTCCTTCGGTTTTATTGTTGGCTGTAATTTCCGGTTCGCGGCGGCGCCCTCTCCCGAAACCTCGGCGCGCCTCGAACCTTCGTGCAGGCGCCGACCGTATGGCCGGCAAGGATTGGCGGCTCTGTGGCCGCCTTCGCTTGGGGTCAGGCCGCCGGCAGGCGGTAGTCCTTGAATTGCTCGCGCAGCTTGAGTTTCTGCATCTTGCCGGTGGCGGTCAGCGGAATCTCGGTAACAAAAGCCACATCGTCGGGGATCCACCATTTGGCGACCTTGCCTTCGAAGTATTTGAGCAACTCCTCGCGCGTCACCTCGGCACCGGGCCGCTTCATCACGACCAGCAGCGGGCGCTCATCCCATTTGGGGTGATAGCAGGAAATACAGGCCGCCATATGCACCGCGGGATGGGCGGCTGCCACGTTCTCGATATCGATCGAGGAGATCCACTCGCCGCCGGACTTGATCACGTCCTTGCTGCGGTCGGTGATCTGCATATAGCCGTCGGGATCGATGGTGGCCACGTCGCCCGTGGGGAACCAGCCATCCACCAGCGGCGAAGCGTCGTTGCGGTAGTAATGCTCGATCACCCAGGGACCGCGCACGTGCAGGTCGCCGAAGGCCTTGCCGTCCCAGGGCAGTTCGTTGCCGTCGCCGTCGACAATCTTCATGTCCACGCCGTAGATCACGCGGCCCTGCTTTTCCTGGATCTTCTGCCGCTCGTCTTCCGGCAGGCCGTCGTGGCTAGCCAGCAGGCTGCATGACGTGCCAAGCGGCGACATCTCGGTCATGCCCCAGGCGTGGATGGTTTCCACGCCCAGTTCCTTGAGCGTGCGGATCATGGCCGGCGGCGCCGCCGAGCCACCGATCACGGTGCGATGGAACGTGGAGAACTTGAGCTTGTTGGCCTGCACGTACTGCAGCAAGCCCAGCCACACCGTGGGCACGCCGGCCGAGAAGGTCACCTTCTCCTGCTCGAACAATTCGTAGAGCGAGGCGCCGTCGAGCTTGGCGCCCGGCAGCACCAGCTTGGCCCCGACCAGCGGCACCGAATACGGCAGGCCCCACGCGTTGACGTGGAACATCGGCACCACGGGCAGGATCACGTCGCGCGCCGAGCACCCCAGCGCATCCGGCAGCGCGGACGCGTAGGAATGCAACACGGTGGAACGGTGCGAATACAGCGCGCCCTTGGGGTTGCCGGTGGTGCCGGAGGTGTAGCACAGGCTGGACGCTGTGTTCTCGTCGAACTGCGGCCAGGCGTAGTTGCCGTCCTGCGCGTCGATCAGGTCTTCGTAGCACAGCAGCGGCACCTTGGCGTCGGCCGGCATGTGCGCGCGGTCGCTCATCATCACCCAGCCCTTCACGCCCGGGCAATGCGCCGCCACGCCTTCCACCAGCGGCAGGAAGGTGGCATCGAAGAAGACGTACTGGTCCTCGGCGTGATTGATGATGTAGGCGACCTGCTCAGGGAACAGGCGCGGGTTGACGGTATGGCATACCGCCCCCGAACCCGACACCGCGTAGTAGATCTCCAGGTGACGATAGCCATTCCAGGCCAGCGTGCCGACACGGTCGCCCGACTGCACGCCCAGCGCGGCAATGGCCTGGGCCAGTTTGCGGGCACGCAGCTCGCAGTCGCGGTAGGTATAGCGGTGCAGATCGCCTTCGGTCCGTCGCGAGACGATTTCCGTGCCGCCATAATGGCGTGCGGCGTGCTTGATGATGGAGGAAATGAGCAGGGGTTCGCTCATCATTTGACCCATCAATGCCATGGAATAGTCTCCTGAAATTTTTTGAGATTCACCAGAAAAACGAACAACCGTTCTATTTTTTGGCCGATTGTTGCCATCCATTGATGAAACGTCAACGGGAATCCGTTGTGCAGCGCCATATCCGGAAGGCTGGGTTGCTGCACTCCGGCCCCATCGCGGTGCGTCGGGGACGGGACTTAAGGAATAACCGGAAACATTGTGGTGGCAACGGCGGTCAGAGATGCGAACGACGGCGTGGAAGTACAATACCGCCTGCCATGTTGCACCTCAACATGTCGTTTTCCCTAGCCTGCAAGCGCACTTGCGAGAAATTCGACATGCTGGCGCTGCAGTGCCCAGCCACCCACAGTGATGCCTCAGTGAACTCTCCCGAGCCAACCGGCGCCCCCCGCGCCTTGCCTGAAGCCGCCAGCCCCGCCCAACCGGACGCGGCCGCGGCCGTCCCGCCGTTCACGACCGTGCCCGGCTTTGCCGACCTGGGAGCGCGCTTCTTTACCCGGCTTGCCCCGACGCCGCTACCCTCCCCACGGCTGGTAAGCGTGTCGCCGGCGGCCGCCGGCCTGCTGGGCTGGAACGCGGATGATGCAACACAGCGTAGCTTCATCGAAATTTTTGCAGGAAATCACGTGCCCGAGTGGGCGGATCCTCTTGCCAGCGTCTATTCCGGCCACCAGTTCGGCGTCTGGGCCGGCCAGCTGGGCGACGGGCGCGCGATCCGCCTGGCCGAAGCGCGCACCGCCGGCGGCCCCTGGGAAATCCAGCTCAAGGGCGCGGGCATGACGCCTTACTCGCGCATGGCAGACGGCCGCGCCGTGCTGCGCTCCTCGATCCGTGAATACCTGTGCTCGGAAGCCATGTTCGCGCTGGGCGTGCCCACCACCCGCGCCATGTGCATCGTCGGCTCGGACGCTCCTGTGCGGCGCGAAACCATCGAGACCGCCTCCGTGGTGACACGGCTGGCGCCCTCCTTCATCCGCTTCGGCCATTTCGAGCATTTCGCCGCGCGCGAGGATATCGGCGCGCTGCGCCAGCTCGCGGACTTCGTCATCGACCGCTTCATGCCGGAATGCCGCGAAGACAGGCAGCCCTACCAGGCGTTGCTGCGCGAAGTCTCGCTGCGCACCGCGGACCTGATGGCGCATTGGCAGGCGACAGGCTTCTGCCACGGCGTGATGAATACCGACAATATGTCGATTCTCGGCCTGACCATCGACTATGGCCCCTTCGGCTTCCTCGATGCCTTCGACGCCAACCACATCTGCAACCACACGGACACGCAGGGCCGCTACGCCTACAGCCAGCAGCCGCAGGTTGCGTTCTGGAACCTCCATTGCCTGGCCCAGGCCCTGATGCCGCTGTGGCGCGAAGGCGATGGCAAGGGCGAAGGCGAAGCCGGCAAGGCCGCCACCGATGCCGCGGTGCAAGCCGCGCGCGCCGCGCTCGATCCGTTCCGCGAGCGCTATGCCGCGGCCTTCTTCCGGCAATACCGCGACAAGCTGGGCCTGCGTCCGACGGGCGCCGGCGACGAGGACGACGAACCGCTGCTGACCGACCTGTTCCAGTTGCTCCACACACAGCGCGTGGACTACACCTTGTTCTGGCGCAACCTCGCCCGCATCTCTTCCGTCGATGGCAGCCAGGATGCGCCGGTGCGCGACCTGTTCCTGGATCGCGCGGCATGGGATGCCTGGGCCGACAAGTACCGCGCACGGCTGCGTGCCGAGAACTCCGTCGACGCCGCGCGGGCGGTGGCCATGCTGGCGGTCAACCCCAAGTACGTACTGCGCAACCACCTGGCCGAAACCGCCATCCGCCGCGCTCGCGAGAACGATTTCAGCGAGGTTGACCGTCTGCTGGCTGTGCTGTCGCGCCCTTTCGACGAGCAGCCCGAGGCGGAAGGCTATGCCGCGTTGCCGCCGGACTGGGCCGCGGGACTGGAAGTGAGCTGTTCGTCATAAGGACGCGGCCACGCTGTAAGGATTGGCAGTCGAGATACGACCAACTGGCCGTGGGTGACGAAAAGCGATCGTTTCCCAGCCAACCAGAAAGGAAAGCCGGATATGACCACGCAAAAGACCGAAGCCGAGTGGCGCGAGCAACTCTCCGACATCGAATACCGCGTTGCCCGCGAGGCGGCCACCGAAAGGCCCTTCACCGGCCGCTACTGGGACCACTGGGAGCGTGGCACCTATCGCTGTGTCGGCTGCGGCACGCCGCTGTTCGAAGCCAGCACCAAGTTCGACGCCGGTTGCGGCTGGCCCAGCTACTTCCGCCCCATCAACGGCGAGGTGATCGATGAGCACACCGACCGCACCCACGGCATGGTACGGGTGGAAGTCCGCTGCAAGGAATGCGGCAGCCATCTCGGCCATGTTTTCGAAGATGGCCCCGCGCCCACCGGTCTGCGCTACTGCATCAACTCGGCTGCGCTAAAATTCGATGAGCGCGACCCCGCCGACTTCGATGCGGGTGACGCCGCGCCGACATCGCCCGACACGCCGCGCTAAGCCCGAACCGCCCGCGCGGCGGTTCGCCGCCAACCCTGCCCTCGACCTCGCGTCGCTCAATCCAGTCCGCATGAAATTCCTGTTCGACCTGTTTCCGGTCATCCTGTTCTTCGTCGCCTTTAAGTTTGCGGGCATCTACGCCGCCACCGGAGTGGCCATCGCCGCCACCGTGGTGCAGATCGGCTGGGTCTGGCTGCGCCACCGCAAGGTCGAGCCGATGCAGTGGGTCAGCCTGGTGATCATCTCGGTGTTCGGCGGCGCCACGCTGCTGCTGCACAACGAGACCTTCATCAAGTGGAAGCCCACCGTGCTGTACTGGCTGTTTGCCGCCACGCTGACGCTGTCGGCGCTGATCTGGCGCAAGAACCTGATCCGCGCCATGCTGGGCAAGCAGGTGACCATGCCGGAAGCCGCCTGGGGCAAGCTCAACGCCGCCTGGGCCGCCTTCTTCGCCGTGATGGGCGTGGTCAACCTCTACGTGGCGTACCAGTTCTCCACCGATGCCTGGGTCAATTTCAAGCTGTTCGGCAGCATGGGCCTGATGCTGGTGTTCATCCTGGCGCAAAGCGTCTGGCTGTCGCGCCACATGCAGGAAAACACCTCCGAGTAAGCGCCCCGGCGGGCCATTCCCGCCGCGCCTTCCAAGACTGACCTTCCGGCTCCGGCCGGGCTCCCACCAGGACAAGCACAAACGCCGATGACCGCAGAACCCGCACAAATCGAAGCCCTGCTGCGCGCAGCCCTTTCTCCCTCCCGTGTAGAGGTACGCGACGACAGCGCGCTGCACGCCGGCCATGCCGGCGCCCCCCCCC
>NZ_JFJV02000192.1:67969-87988 GCF_000611145.1 Cupriavidus sp. SK-3
TGACCATCGTCAGCGGGCAATTTGCCGGCAGCACCAGGGTGGCACGCCACCGCATGGTGTATGATGCGCTGCGCGATCTGTTCCCCACGCAAATCCATGCGCTGGCAGTGACGGCGCTGACCGACCAAGAACTTGAATCCCGCGAAACCTCCCGCGATTCCTCGAGCAACTCTCAGACCTGATTCCATGAAGACCACAGTCCTCTCGTTCAGCCTGGCGGCTGTGCTTGCCGCTGGCAGCTTGCCCGCCCTCGCCCAGAACGCCGCCGTCGTGAATGGCAAGGCGATCCCCTCGGCCAAGCTGGACAAGCTGATAGCCGGCACCGGACAGCCTCCCAGCGCAGAACTGCGCGACCGTGCCCGCACCATGCTGATCGACCGTGAGCTGCTGCTGCAGGAAGCCAACAAGCGCGGCCTGACCCAGCGCGACGACCTGCAGGAGCAACTGGAACAGGCCAAGCTCAACGTGCTGGCCGGTGCCGTCTTCGAAGACTACGTCAAGACCCACGGCGCCAGCGACGAAGAACTGCGCAAGCAATACGACAAGATCAAGTCCCAATTCGGCAGCGGCAAGGAATACCACGCCCGCCACATCCTGGTGGAAAAGGAAGCCGACGCGCGCGCCATCATCGCCAAGATCAAGGCCGGCGCCAAGTTCGAAGACCTGGCCAAGGCCTCGTCCAAGGACCCGGGCTCCGCGGCCAACGGCGGCGACCTCGACTGGGCCAACAGCAGCAGCTACGTGCCGGAATTCTCCGCCGCCATGACGGGGCTGAAGAAGGGCCAGATGACCGAGACCCCGGTCAAGACCCAGTTCGGCTGGCACATCATCCAGCTCGACGACGTGCGCGACGCCAAGATCCCGACCTTCGAAGAAGTCAAGCCGCAGCTGGTGCAGATGCTGATGGGCGACCAGAACTGGCAGCGCGAGCAGTTCCAGGCGATGATGAAGTCGCTCAAGGAAAAGGCCAAGATCCAGTAAGCTGGATTCAGACCTGGCAGTAAGACGAAACCGGCGCCGATGGCGCCGGTTTTGTTTTTTTGTGGCCCGCGGCTGCGGCTTACTTCAACCGCATGTTTGCTCCCCTCTCCCACTTGTGGGACCTCTCCCCAACCCTCTCCCCATGAGGCGAGAGGGAGTGACAGTGACAGCCGTCGTCATTTCAGACGGTTTTGGCGCGTCTTGCCTGCTTCGTTCAGTACCCCGGGCGGCTCGCCCAGCGTACCCAGATACCCATGCGCGGCCCCCCGCAGCCGCCGCATCAGCCGCGGAAAATTGATTTCCTCCCCCTCGTCGATGCAGGCATGCGAGATCAGACCGTAGACGATGGCCTGCAGCGTCACCGAGGCCTCCTCGATCACCGGGGCGGGCGGCGCGTCGGCGGCGCTTTGCAGCGCCCGGCTCCACAGCGCCACGAACCTTCCATACATCTTTCGATACGCCGCGCGCCCCGAATAGTGCCGCTCCAGCAGGTAGACCGGCCCCCACCGCTCCGGCGTCTCCCGGTGGTGCCCGACATTGACGGCAATCAGCGCGTCCACGATCACCACGATGGGCTCGCCCCGGCGTTGCGCCAGGCATTCGTCCATGGCCAGCACGATGCGCTTGGCTCGCAGATGCAGGCATACACGGGCCAATTCTTCCTTGCTGCCGAAGTACTCATAGAAGGTACCCAGCCCCACCCCGGCCAGGTCGACGATGGCGCGAATCGTCACCTGCCCGTAATCCTGCCCGGCCAAAAGCCGAACAAAGGCCTCCTGAATGGCCAGCGAGGTCTGCCACGAGCGCGACTGCACCGGCTTGCGGCGAGGTTTTTCCGGGCCTTTCTGCTGTGGGTTCATGGTGCTCCGAAAGCCGAACATGCAGGCTGGGCATTGTATCTAGAATGACCTTTCGAATCTAACGGGCGGCAGCGAGCCCTGCCAGTCCGGCCCAAGGAGACAGCCCGCAATGAACGCCACCCATGCCATCACCAACCAGGTCCCCGAACTCAAGGACTACAACCTCTACACCAGCGACCCCGGCATCCGGCGTGCCGTGGAACGCGCCGGCGCGGCCTGGAACGAAGCCGAGCTTGAGCGCCAGGGCGCGGTACTCGGCGCCGAGGCAACCATCCGCCACGCCGAGGACGCCAACCGCCACCACCCCGAGCTGCATACGCATTCGCGCGTCGGCGAGCGCATCGACCAGGTCCGCTTCCACCCCGGCTGGCACGAGATGATGACCATCGCGCGCAGGAGCGGCCTGGCCAACCTGCCCTTCGCCGATACGCGCCCGTCCGCCTGGGCCTCGTACGCAGCCTCGCTTTACATGCATTGCCAGATCGAGTCCGGCTCGCTCTGCCCCACCAACATGACCCAGGCCTGCATCCCCGTGCTGCGCAAGGAGCCGGACCTGTTCGCGCAGCTCGGCGGCAAGCTGCTGACCCAGGCCTACGATCCGCGCGACATCCCCATCGGGCAAAAGCCGTCGATCAACGTAGGCATGGGCATGACGGAGAAGCAAGGCGGCTCCGACGTGCGCGCCAATACTACCCGCGCGGTACCCGGCCGCGGCGAGGGACGCGGCGCCGAGTACCTGATCACTGGCCACAAGTGGTTCTTTTCCTCGCCGATGTCGGATGCCCACCTGGTGCTGGCCAATACCGAAGCCGGCTCCTCCTGCTTCTTCGTGCCGCGCTGGCGGCCCGACGGCAGCAAGAACCCCATCGAGATCCAGCGCCTGAAGGACAAGGTGGGCAACCGTTCCAACTCCAGCAGCGAAGTGGAATTCCGTGAAGCCTGGGGCATCATGGTGGGCGACGAGGGCCGCGGCATTCCCACCATCCTGGAGATGGCCACCTACAGCCGCCTGAACTGCGCACTCTCCAGCGCGGGCTTCCTGCGCCAGGCGCTGGTGCAGTCCCTGCACTATGCGCGCCACCGCAGCGCCTTCGGCAAGCCGCTGATCCGCCAGCCACTGATGGTCAGGCTGCTGGCCGACATGGCGCTGGAGGCGGAGGCCGCGATGCTGCTGGCGATGGACCTGGCCACCGCCTTCGAAGCCACCGGCGATCCCGCCCGTCTCGCATGGCGCCGCATCCTCACGCCCGCCTCCAAGTTCTGGATCTGCAAGCGCGCGGTTGAAATGACCGGCGAGGCAATGGAAGTGTTCGGCGGCAACGGCTATGTGGAGGAAGGCCCGATGGGCCGGCTGTTCCGCGAAGCGCCGGTCAACTCGATCTGGGAAGGCTCGGGCAACGTGATGTGCCTGGACGTATTGCGCGCCATCGGCCGCAACCCGGATGACTACCTGCGCGTGCTGGACCAGATGAGCGCCGTGGGCGCGGGCGAGCCGCGCATCCAGGCCAGCGTGGCGGCATTGCGCGCGGCGCTGCGCCTGCCCGAGGACGAGCAGCAGGCCGAGGCGCGCCGCACCACCGCGCGGCTGGTGCTGACCGCCCAGGCCTGCCTGATGCTCCAGCATGCCGATGCGGCCACCGCCGGCGCCTTCCTGGCCAGCCGCTTCGACCCGGAATGGGGTGCCGTCATGGGCATCAGCGCGGGCGGCGGCGATGCCGCTCGCATCCTCGAACAGGCCTGGACCGCCTGACGCTGTCCTTGCGGACAAGATGCGCCTCGCAGGATGGATCGCCGGTCAGGCGGCGCAGAGTTCCAGCAGTTGTTCGTCGCGGAAGCCCCATTGCGCCGGGTCCTCGAAGCTCACGATGGTGTCTTCCGCCTCGCTCAGATCCAGTGTTTCGGGGCCCACCTGCGTGGCCTCGCTCAGCGAGTAGAACACCTTGACCCGGGGGCGCAGCGGCTCGTTGTCGTTCTGTGCAAACACCACCGCCAGCCGTCCGGAGCGCAAGCGCAGCACCGTGCCCAGCGGATAGATGCCGATCGACCTGGTGAAAGCCTGGAACACGGTGCGGTCGAACAAGGTATCGACCCGCACCGCCATGTATTCGAGCGCCCGCGCCGGCGTCCAGGCCTGGTGCCCCGGGCGGCTGGAGGTCAGCGAGTCATAGGTGTCGCACACCGCCGCGATCTTGGCGTGCACGCTGATCTCATGCCCATGCAGGCCGAATGGATAGCCGCGCCCGTCGATCCGCTCGTGATGGTGCACGCAGACATCGAGCGGGATATTGCTATAGAGCCTGGCCTCGTTGAGGATGCGATAGCCGACGGACGGATGGCGCTGCACCATCGCCATCTCCGCGGCGGTCATGTCGCCACGCTTGTGCAGTACCTGGGTGGGAATGGAAATCTTGCCGATATCGTGCACCAGGCCCGCCAGGCCGAGTTGCTGCACCTCGCCATTGTCCAGCCCGAGGGTACGCCCGAGCGCGATCATCAGCGCGCAGACCGCGAAGGAATGCAGATAGGTGTAGTCGTCCCTGACCTTGAGCCGCGCCAGCGCGATCAGGGCCTGCGAATGGCGCGTCAGCGAATTCGATACGGAGTCGACCAGCATCAGGGCGCCCTCCACTTCGAGCGCGCGGCCCATGCGGGCGTCGGTGAACATCGAGCCGACCACCGCCTTGCCGTTCTTCATGACTTCCCGCGCGAGCCCGAACTCCACCTCCAGCGATACCGCCGATTGCGGCACGGCGCTGGCCGGCTCGTCGGCCACGGGTTTCACGCTCAGCGACCCGGTTGCCGCCAGTTGCACGGGCGGCGGGATGCCTTTGCCCTTGAGCAGGTCGATCCATACCTCCTCGACCTTGGAGGCAATCATCTGGTCGATCTGTTCCTGGCTGTTCACCAGGAACCGCGACCGCCAGAAGGGGTGTTCAATCCATGGCCCGCCCACCCTGGCCACGAACATTCCGACTTGAAGCTGCCGGGTCTTGATCCGCTTCAGCATGCCAGCTCCTCGCGTACAGATTGAATAAGGCGTGGTCGCTTAACGGCAGCAAGCCGGAATACTTTAGGGCTGACGGATTCTTTCCGCGCCGCCAACGCCAGCCCCGCCATGCGGGATGGCTATGACTTTGCTCACAATCGGTAATTTCCAGGCGGCGGGCACCTCAGCCCTTGCCCTGCCCCTTGCCGGCAGCGGCCTTCCCCCGGGGCCGCCTGACGACACGCGCTGGCGCGGCCTCCGCCTCCCCGGCCTGGGCTGACTTCATGAAGCTGCTTTCGCTGGTGGTCACGCCCACCACCCTGGCGAGTTGGCGGCTGACGCTGACGTAGGCATGGCCCATGCGGGCATCGAAGTACAGCGCGTCGCCGCGCGCCAGGTGCACCTTCTCGCCGTTGTCGAAGTGCACCTCGACCTCGCCGGTGAGCACGTACACAAATTCCTCGCCGGGATGGCGGGCGAAGTCCTCGGGGCCTTCGATGCGGCGCGCATGCACGGTGCCGATCACCGGGCTCATCTGCTTGCCCACCGCCTCGGTGCCGAGAAACTCATAGGAAAACGAAGAGCCCCGGTAGGTCACGCCCTTGCCGGCCCGCGTCACGACGGGCCCCTGGAACGGCGACGTCTTCACGCCCGCGCCGGCGAACATCGAGCCCATGTCCATCTGCAGCGCCTTGCCCAGCGCGGCAAAGTTCTCGTAGCCCAATGCAAGTTGCCCGCGTTCCGCGCGCGAGATGGTGGTGATGGAAACACCGGAGAGTTCGGCGAGGTGCGCGAGCGTCCAGCCGAAGGCCTTGCGCGCCGTGCGCAGACGCTTGCCAAAGGTCTCGCGGCCGAGCGTCCGCGAGTCGTCGCCAGACTCGTCGCTGTCGTCGCTGCCGCGCCCCGGGGCGATATGTGTTTTCAAGCCTGCGTCCTTTTTTCCGTTGGGCCGGATGCTATCAGACGGCACCGCCGGGTACATCCCATGCTGCTCACTCTAGTGGAAAATTTGCGTATTCGCAATTTGCATATTCGCAAATTCTTGAATACACTCACTCGCATTCCAAAGCACTCGCGTCCTGTCTTCCGGGTCGCGGGCCAGGGCGGCCATGGCATCCGGACACTGGCGGCGCTGGGGCAAGACCTGCGCCGCGCTGGCGCCCGCGCATCCCGCCTCGTCCGGGCTTACCCGGGAACGGGCCCGCGCTGCAGCATCGACCTGAATCGCATCTGTCCTCCAACCGCCCAACCAGGAGTTCACCACCGTGCGTGTCTTCAGTGCCTCCCTCGCCACCGAAACCAACACCTTCGCGCCGATGCCGACGGGCCTCGCTTCCTTCCGGGACCGCGGCTACTTCCCCGCCGGCCAGCATCCCGGCCAGATGACCTTCTTCTCCGGCCCGCTGTGGGCCGCCCGGCTGCGCGGCAAGGAGCGCGGCTGGCAGTTGTCCGAAGGCATGGTGGCCGGCGCGCAGCCCAGCGGCACCACCACCCGCCATGCCTACGAAACCCTGCGCGACGAACTGCTGGCCGACCTGCGCTCGGCACTGCCGGTGGACATGGTGCTGCTCGGCCTGCACGGCGCGATGGTGGCCGACGGCTACGACGACTGCGAGGGCGACCTGCTGCAACGCGTGCGCGCCATCGTGGGGCCCGGCACGGTGATCGGCGCGGAGCTGGATCCGCACAGCCACCTGACGCCGGAGATGGTGGCGCACGCCGACCTGCTGATCGCCTTCAAGGAATACCCGCACACCGACGTGCTGGAGCGCGCGCTGGAACTGGTCGACCTGTGCGCGGCCAAGGTGGAAGGCAAGGTCCGGCCGGTGGCGTCGGTGGTCGACTGCGAGATGATCGTCACCGTCCATACCTCGCGCGAGCCCGCGCGCGGCTTCGTGGACCGCATCCAGTCGCTGGAAGGCCGGGACGGCGTGCTGTCGGTCTCCATAGCGCACGGCTTCTCCTGGGGCGACGTGCCGGGCATGGGCACCAAGGTGCTGGTCTACACCGATGGCGACCAGGCCAGGGCCGATGCGCTGGCCCGCCAGCTGGCCGATGAGCTGATCGGCATGCGCGAGGCGCTCACGGTGCCCTACCCGGACATCGACACCGCGCTCGACGAAGCGCTGGCCTTCGACGGCGGGCCCGTGGTGCTGGCCGATGGCGCCGACAACCCGGGCGGCGGCGCGGCGAGCGACTCCACCTTCATCCTGCGCCGCATGATCGAGCGCGGCATCGGCAACGCCGCGATCGGCCCGATGTGGGACCCGATCGCGGCGCGCATCGCCTTCGACGCCGGCGTCGGCGCGCGGCTGGCGATGCGAATCGGCGGCAAGATCAGCCCTCTCTCGGGCGATCCGCTGGACCTGGACTGCACGGTCAAGGCGCTGCAAGCCGACATGGTCATGACCGGCTTGTCGAACACCCCG
The DNA here is from genome assembly GCF_000611145.1 of Cupriavidus sp. SK-3. Lineage (NCBI taxonomy): Bacteria > Pseudomonadati > Pseudomonadota > Betaproteobacteria > Burkholderiales > Burkholderiaceae > Cupriavidus > Cupriavidus sp. SK-3. Next base: position 75,226 of record NZ_JFJV02000192.1, read on the forward strand.
GTACAGATGGGCGACTGCGCGCTGGTGGAAGCCAACGGCATCGACATCGTGCTGATCACGCTGCGCAACCAGGCGATGGGCACGGACCTCTTCACGCAGCTGGGATGCGAGCTTGCCCGCAAGAAGATCATCGTGGTCAAGTCCTCGCAGCATTTCTACGCGTCGTTCTCGAAGGTGGCGAAGCACGTGATCTACGCGGGCGCCCCCGGTGCCGTGACGCTCGATCTCACAACGCTGCCCTACCGCAAGGTTCGCCGCCCCAAGTGGCCGCTCGACAGCGCCGCAGCCTGAGCACCGCCCGCCTGTCCACAACGATAACGACGATAACGACGACAAAGGAGACCCGCAGATGAAACTGAATGCCCCGCTGTCCGCCGCCCTCGCGGCGAGCGCCGTCGCCCTGGCTGGTGCCAGCCTTCCCGTGCTGGCCCAGGCCAAGACGCTCAAGGTCGTGGCGCACGCCGACCTGAAGATCCTCGACCCGACCTTTACCACGGCCTACATCACGCGCAATTTCGGCTACATGGTGTACGACACGCTGTTCGCGCAGGATGCAAGCGGCAAGCCGCAGCCCCAGATGGTGGAGAAGTACAGCAGCGCGAAGGACGGCAAGCAGTGGAGCTTCACCTTGCGCCCCGGCCTGAAATTCTCGGATGGCAGCCCCGTCACCGCCGCCGACGCCGTCGCATCGCTGCAGCGCTGGGGCGCGCGCGACAGCCTGGGCCGCGCCATGGGCGATGCCGGCGCGGAGTGGAAGGCCGTCGACGCGCGCAATTTCACGCTGACGCTCAAGGAGCCCTTCGGCATGGTGCTCGACGCGCTGGCAAAGCCCTCGGGCTTTCCCCCGGTGATCCTGCCCGAGCGCCTGGCCAGGATGCCAGCCACCGCGCCGCTCCCCGAGGTGATCGGCTCCGGCCCCTTCGTGTTCAAGCGCGACGAATGGGTGCCGGGCAACAAGGCGGTATTCGTGCGCAACCCGCACTACGTGGCGCGCAGCGAACCGGCGAGCGGTCTCGCCGGCAGCAAGAAGAGCCAGTTCGAGCGCGTCGAATGGCTCTACCTGCCGGACGCCAACAGCGCCATCGCGGCGCTCAAGCGCGGCGAGGTCGATCTGGTCGAACAGGTGCCGCCCGACTATATCGCCCCGCTGCGTGCCGACACCAGCGTCAAGATCGGCTCGGGCGGCGCCTACCAGGGCGTGCTGGTGATGAACCAGCTCCATCCGCCCTTCAACAACCCGAAGGTGCGCCAGGCCTTCCTGCAGGCGGTGAGCCAGGACCGCTTCACCGCGGCCATGGGGTATCCGCTCGATATGCGCATGAGCTACTGCGCCACCTATTTCATCTGCGGCGGCGCCAACGATACGTCGGCCGGTGCCGAACCCTACCGCAAGGCCGACCTGGCCCGCGCCAAGCAGCTGCTGGGCGCGGCCGGCTACAAGGGCGAGAAGGTGGTGGTGCTGGTACCGACCGACGTGCCCCAGCTCAACGCCGAAGCCCTGATGGCGGCGCAGACCATGCGCAGCATGGGCATGAACGTGGACATGCAGAACATGGACTGGGCCTCCATCGGCGCGCGCCGCGCCAAGCGCGACGCGCCCGAGGCCGGCGGCTGGAATATGTACGTGACCGTGGCGGGCGAGTTCGATTCGAATTCACCGATCACCAATGCCTACCTCAGCGCCGCCTGCGGCAACAGCCTGCCCGGCTGGCCCTGCGACAAGCCGCTCGATGAGCTGCGCACAGCCTGGATCCGCGAGACCGTGCCGGCCAGGCGCAAGGAACTGCTCGATGCGTTCCAGAAGCGCGCCTATGAGGCCGTGCCCTACGTGAACGCCGGCCAGTACTCGGCGGCCTTCGCGGCGCGCGCCAGCCTCAAGGGCATCGACAAGCTGTGGGCCGGCATGCCCACGGTCTGGATGCTCGACAAGTAAGAAAAGAAAGAGAAGAAAGAAGAACGACCGACCGAGGAGACACGACGATGGGCTACCTGCTCCGACGCCTGGCCGCGACGCTACCCGTGATGGCGGTGGTAGCCGTGGTGGTATTCCTGCTGATCCACCTGTCGCCAGGCGACCCGGCGGCGCTGATCGCCGGCGACCTTGCGACGGTCGACGACATCGCCAGGCTGCGCGGCGCGCTGGGCCTTGACCAGCCGCTGTGGCGGCAGTTCGCGCTGTGGACCGGCCGGCTTGCCACCGGCGATCTCGGCACCTCGATCTTCACCCAGGTACCGGTGGCGCGGTTGCTGGCGCAGCGCCTGGAGCCCACCGTCTCCATCGCCGCGCTGACGATGCTGCTGACCTTGCTGGTCGCGGTGCCGCTGGGCACGCTGGCGGCCTACCGCGCCGGCAGCTGGATCGACCGGCTGGTGATGCTGTTCGCGGTGCTGGCCTTCTCGTTGCCGGTGTTCCTGGTGGGCTACCTGCTGGTTTATGCCTTTGCCATCCAGCTGCCGTGGTTCCCGGTACAGGGCTACGCGCGCTTTGCCGACGGCGCCGGCGAATGGCTGCGCAGCCTGGTGCTGCCCTGCATCAACCTGGCGCTGGTCTATATCGCGCTGGTGACCCGCATGACGCGCGCCACCGTACTCGAAGTGCTGCACGAGGATTACATCCGCACCGCGCGCGCCAAGGGCCTGGGCGTGCTGCCGGTGCTGGGCCATGCGCTGCGCAACGCGGCGATCCCGATCGCCACCACGATCGGCGTCGGCATCGCGCTGCTGATCGGCGGCGTGGTCGTTACCGAGACCGTGTTCGCCATTCCCGGCGTCGGCCGCCTGGTGGTCGATTCGGTGCAGCGTCACGACTACCCGGTGATCCAGAGCGTGCTGCTGATCTCGGCCGGCGTGTACGTGCTGATCAACCTGATGATCGACCTGAGCTACCGGCTGTTCGATCCGCGCATCAAGTACTGAGCGCCTTTCCTTGCCGCGAGACCTGCTGACATGACCACTTCCCTGCCCGTGACCGAAGGCGCCGCCCCCGAAGGGGTGGCCGCCGACGATGCGCCCTTCGTGCTGCCGCGCTGGCACTGGGCGCGCAAGCATCCCACGCTGATCATCGGCGCGCTGCTGCTGATCGCGATCGCCGTGCTCTCCATCGGCGCGCCCTGGATTGCCACCATCGCCCCCCAGGACATCGACCCGCTGGCGCGCATGCAGCCGCCTTCGGCCGAGCACTGGTTCGGCACCGACGCGCTGGGCCGCGACGTGTTCAGCCGCGCGGTCTGGGGCGGCCGCGTCTCCATGATCGTCGGCGTCTCGGTCGGCCTGCTCGCGACCGTGCTCGGCGTGCTGCTCGGCCTCACCGCGGGCTTTGTGCGCTGGGCCGATGCCTTCGTGATGCGCGTGATGGACGGCCTGATGGCAATCCCCGGCATCCTGCTGGCGATCGCGCTGATGGCCGTCACGCAGGCCAGCCTGACCGCCGTGATCGTGGCCATCACCATCCCCGAGGTTCCGCGCGTGGTGCGGCTGGTGCGCTCGCTGGCGCTGACCCTGCGCGAGCAGCTCTTCGTCGAGGCGGCGCATGCGGTAGGCACCCGCCTGCCGGTGATCCTGGCGCGCCATGTGGTGCCCAATATGGTGGCGCCCCTGATCGTGCAGGCCACATTCGTGGCGGCCGCCGCCGTGCTGACCGAAGCGGCACTGTCTTTCCTCGGCGTAGGCGTCCCGGGACAGACGCCAAGCTGGGGCAACATGATGGCCGAGGGCCGCAATTTCGTTGCCGTGGCCTTCCACATCATCCTGTACCCCGGCATCCTGCTGGCCGCGACGGTGCTGGCGATCAACCTGCTGGGCGACGGCTTGCGCGATGCGCTCGATCCGCGCCTGGCAAGGCAACTCTGAACCAGGGAGCGCATTCATGACGATGACGATGTCCCGCGCCGCCATGGCCACCGGCGAGCCGCTGCTCGAAGTCGACGAGCTTTACACCCATTTCGATACGCTCACCGGCCCTGCCCGCTCGGTCGACGGCGTCTCCTACACGGTATGCGCCGGCCAGACCCTCGGCGTGGTTGGCGAGTCGGGCTGCGGCAAGAGCGTGACGGCACTGTCGGTCATGCGGCTGTTGCCGACGCCGCCGGCGCGCATCCGCGGCGCCGTGCGGCTGCGCGGCACGGACCTGCTGCAGATCAGCGAGCGCGAGATGCGCCGCATCCGCGGCAACCGCATCTCGATGATCTTCCAGGAGCCGATGACCTCGCTGAACCCGGTGCTCACGATCGGCCGCCAGATCGCCGAGACGGTTCGCCTGCATCAGGGAGCAAGCCGTGCCGGCGCGATGCGGCGCGCGGTGGAAATGCTGCGCCTGGTGCAGATCCCCGAGCCCGAGCGCCGCGTCAACGAGTACCCGCACCAGCTGTCCGGCGGCATGCGGCAGCGCGTGATGATCGCGCTGGCGCTGGCCTGCAACCCCGAAGTGCTGATCGCCGACGAGCCCACCACCGCGCTCGACGTGACCATCCAGGCCCAGATCCTGGACCTGATCCGCCGCCTGCAGAAAGAGCTGGGCATGGGCGTGGTGATGATCACGCACGACCTCGGCGTGGTGGCGGAGTGCTGTGACCGGGTGATCGTGATGTACGCCGGGCGCAAGGTCGAGGAAGCCGGTGTCACCGACCTGTTCGACCGCCCGCTGCACCCCTATACCCGCGCGCTGATGGCCTCGATGCCCTCGATGAATACCAGCAGCCGGCGCCTGGCCGAAATCCCCGGCCTGGTGCCATCGCCCCAGGAAGCGCGCCGGGGCTGCGCCTTCGCGGCGCGCTGCCCGCATGCCGACACGCGCTGCGCGCGCGAGATCCCGCAACTCACGCGCCACGGCGCGGACCATGCGGTGGCCTGCTTCGCGGTCGAGGAAGGCCGTATCGAATGCAACCAGCAAGCCCGGGAAGCCCAGGAAGTCATCGCATGAGCACCAACTCCGCAACGCCATCGCCCCTGCTCAAGGTCGACCGGCTCAAAAAGCACTACGTCGCGCCGCAGCGCTGGCTGGCGCCGCGCAAGCCGCCCATCCAGGCGGTGGATGGCGTGTCTTTCACCGTCGAGCGCGGCGAAACGCTCTCGCTGGTCGGCGAATCCGGCTGCGGCAAGACCACCACCGCCAAGTCGGTGCTGCGCCTGGTCGAGCCTACCTCGGGCTCGGTGCAGCTCGACGGCGAGGAACTGGTGGGCCTGCCGGCCAGCGCCATGCGGCTGCGCCGGCGCGACCTGCAGATCATCTTCCAGGATCCCTATGCCTCGCTAAGCCCGCGCCTGACGGCCGGCGAGATCGTCAGCGAGCCGCTGCGCAATTTCGGCGTGCAGTCGCGCGCCGAGCGCAGCGAACGCGTGCAGTGGCTGTTCGGCAAGGTCGGCCTGCGGCCGGAGGCCGCGAAGAAATTCCCGCACGAATTCTCGGGCGGCCAGCGGCAGCGGCTGGGCATCGCGCGCGCGCTCGCGCTCAACCCCAAGCTGATCGTCTGCGACGAACCCGTGTCGGCGCTCGACGTCTCGGTGCAGGCGCAGGTGGTCAACCTGCTGATGGACCTGCAGGCCGAGTTCGGCATCGCCTACCTGTTCGTCGCGCATGACCTGGCGGTGGTGCGCCACATCAGCCACCGGGTCGCCGTGATGTACCTGGGCCAGATCGTCGAACTGGCCGACCGCGACACCTTGTTCTCCGCACCGCGCCACCCGTATACCGAGATCCTGCTGTCCGCGGTGCCAGTGCCCGATCCGCGCACGCCGGCCCGGCGCCTGCTGCTGCAAGGCGACCCGCCAAGCCCGGCCAACCCGCCACCGGGCTGCCGCTTTCACACACGCTGCCCGCTGGCGCAAGCCGTCTGCAAGGAACAGGCGCCCGCGCTCACCGAACGGCCATCCGCCGGCGGTGGGCATCAGGTGGCCTGCCATTTCCGCTGACCGACTCGCTGCAGACCAAAATGAGGAATCCGATGTCCGACCCCAATTCCACGCACTACGACCTGCTGATCGCTGGCGGCACCGTGATCGACGGCAGCAAGGCACCCCGCTTCAGCGCCGATATCGGCGTGCGCGGCGGCCGCATCGCGGCGATCGGCAACCTGACCGGGCACACGGCCGACCGGACGCTGGACGCGGCCGGCCAGATCGTCGCGCCCGGCTTCATCGATGCGCACACGCACGATGACCAGGCTGTGCTGTCGCAGGCCACCATGCCCTTCAAGATCTCGCAGGGCGTCACGACCGTGATTGCCGGCAATTGCGGCATCAGTGCCGCCCCCTTGCGCGCCGACATGGACCTGCCCATGCCGCTGAGCCTGATCGACTCGCCGGCCGAGGGCCGCTTCACCACCTTCGCGGCTTATCTCGACGCGTTGCGCGCCACGCCAAGCTCCGTCAACGTGGCGGCGATGGTCGGGCATTCGACCCTGCGCGCGGTCACCATGCCAGCGCTCGACCGGCCCGCCAATGCCGAGGAAATTGCCGCCATGCAGGCACTGGTCGAGGAAGCCATGCAGGCCGGCGCGGTCGGCCTGTCGACCGGCACCTTCTACCCGCCCGCCGCCAAGGCGACGACCGAGGAGATCATCGAGGTCTGCCGGCCGCTCAGCGCGCGCAAGGCGCTGTACGTGACGCATATGCGCGACGAGTCCGACCATGTCATGCAGTCGCTGGAAGAAACCTTCCGCATCGGCCGCGAGCTCGGCGTGCCGGTGGTGGTGTCGCACCACAAGGTGCAGAACAGGGCAAATTTCGGCAGGAGCCAGGTCACGCTGCCATTCATCCGTGAAACCATGAAGCACCAGTGCGTCTCGCTCGACTGCTACCCGTACACGGCCGGTTCCACCATGATCCGCGCCGACCGCGGCATGCTCGAAGGCCGGGTGCTGATCTCCGCCAGCCAGCCGCACCCCGAATGCGCGGGCCGCGATCTCGACGACATTGCCAGGGAATGGGGCGTGCCCAAGGACGAGGCCGCGCGCCGCCTCCAGCCCGGCAGCGCAGTCTACTTCCTGATGGACGAGAACGATGTCCAGCGCATCCTCGCCTTCGACGAAACCATGATCGGCTCCGACGGCATTCCCGTCGGCGAAAGCCCGCATCCGCGCCTGTGGGGCACCTTCCCGCGCGTACTCGGCCACTACTGCCGCGAGATCGGGCTGTTCCCGCTAGAGACGGCGGTGTGGAAGATGACCGGGCTGACGGCGCGCAACTTCGGCCTGCATCAACGCGGCACGCTGGAGGTGGGCCACCATGCCGATATCGTCGTCTTCGATGCCGCGAACGTGCGCGATGCCGCCAGCTACGAAACCCCTGCCCGACCGGCCGAAGGCATCGACACCGTGATCGTCAACGGTGCCATTACGTGGCGGCACGGCGCGCACAGCGGGGCGCGCAACGGGCAGGTGATCACGCGGCAAGCCACGCCATAACGCGGGAAACGTGCCGCTTGCTTACGGACCGCCGCCACCGCCTTGCTCTCGGCCAGGAGTTCCGGGCGTTGTGGCTTGGCGACGCACATGCCGGCTGGCGCATACGGCACATGTGACGCATGTGACGCATGCGAACCCACCATGCCCACCGGTGCCGGCGCCGCAGCCCGCCATCACCCGCGGGCCCACTTGTCAACCCGCCCGAATATCCGGCCAGCGCCCTCGGGCATTCGGCCCAAGGACCGGCAGCACGGCTACAATGGCGCGCCACACGCTTGCCGTTCACACCATGTCCACAACGTACACGCTTGTCGGAATTGCGCGCGCCAAGGCTCACCGCCGTGAAGTCCTGGTTGCCAAGCTGGCCGCGCTGCGCCTGCGCGGCGCCATGGAACCCGGCTGCCTGCGCTACCACGTGGGAGAAGACGCCGAGGATGCCGAGGTGTTTGTGCTCTATATGGAGTGGAATTCCAGGCACGCGCTGGAATCGCATCTCAACAGCGAATATGTGCGTGATTTTCACGACACCCGGCAGGAATTTCTTGAGGGTGACATCAATTTCCGGTGGCTGAACGCTGCCTGACGGCCGCACAAGGGCCGCGCAAGGGCCGCACAAGGGCCGCGCAAGGGCCGCACAAGGGCCGCGCAAGGGCCGCACAAGGGCCGCGCAAGGGCCGCACAAGGGCCGCGCAAGGGCCGCACAAGGGCCGCGCAAGGGCCGCCATCCCAAAGTGGCCCAAAACCCGCTTTTCCGACCGAAGCCGAACCCGTCTGCCATCCGGGCTTTCCGGCACGGCTTGTTATTCCCCCAAGGCCGATCTATCACTTTGAGTGACGCTCCAGCGTATCCGGAGCGCATCACCCGGAGTACATCATGGACGTCAGGGATGGTTTCGTCGGTACCATCGGCCACACGCCGCTGATCCGGCTGGCAGGACTGAGCGCGGAGACTGGCTGCGAAATCCTGGGCAAGGCGGAATTCCTCAATCCGGGCGGCTCGGTCAAGGACCGGGCTGCGCTCTTCATCATCCGCGATGCGGAACGGCGCGGCGTGCTCAAGCCCGGCGGCACGGTGGTGGAAGGCACCGCCGGCAATACCGGCATCGGCCTGGCGCATATCTGCGCCGCGCGCGGCTATCGCTGCATCGTGGTGATCCCGGACACCCAGTCCCCGGAAAAAATGGACCGCCTGCGGCTGCTCGGCGCCGAGGTGCGCCCGGTGCCCGCGGCACCCTACGCCGACCCCAACAACTACCAGAAGGTGGCCGGGCGCCTGGCCCAGGAGACGGAAAACGCCATCTGGGCGAACCAGTTCGACAACCTGGCCAACCGCCAGGCGCATTACGAAACCACCGGCCCGGAAATCTGGCATGACACCGCCGGCAAGGTCGATGCCTTTGTCTGTTCCACCGGCACGGGCGGCACGCTGGCCGGCGTCGCGCGTTTCCTGAAGGAGAAGGAGCGCAACCCGCCCGTGCGCATCGTGCTGGCCGACCCGTACGGCAGCGGGCTGTATCACTTCGTCAAGCACCGCGAGGTCAAGGCCGAGGGCAACTCCATCACCGAGGGCATCGGCTCCAGCCGGGTCACCGCCAACCTGGCGGACACGCCGATCGACGATGCGGTCCGGATCGACGACAGGTCCTGCGTCGACACGGTTTACCGGCTGCTGCGCGAGGAAGGCTTATGGCTGGGCGGTTCGTCCGGCATCAACGTGGCGGCGGCGGCGTGGCTGGCCCGCGAGATGGGGCCCGGCCACACCATCGTTACGCTGCTGTGCGACCGCGGCGACCTGTATGCCGGGCGCCTGTTCAATGCGGACTGGCTGGCGGCCAAGGGGCTGACGCCGCAGCCCGTCGTGGCACGGCACTGAGCACTGAGCACTGCCCTGGCATGACTATGGCTATGGCTATGGCGCCTCTTTCAGCCGCCGCCACAGGGTAGTGGCGCTGATGCCCAGCTGATGACAGGCGGCGGCGCGGTTGCCCCCGCATTCCGCCAGCACGCGCCGTATATGCTCTGCCTGGCTCGCGCGGGCCACGCCCGCGAGCGAGCCGGCCCCGGCCGCATCGTCCGCCTCCCCGGCCTCCGCGCCCCGCAAGCCGCCGGCCAGCGGCGCAGGATCGCCCTCCGGCTCCGTGCCAAACAACTCCGGCGCGGCCGCCTGCAATTCATCGAGCAAATCCCGGGGCGCCAGCTTGCGCCCCGCCACCAGCACGGCAATGCGCTCGGTCACGTTTTCCAGCTCGCGGATATTGCCCGGCCAGGCATAGCCCGCCAGCCTTGCCCGCACCGCTTGCGGCAGCGGCTGCGGCGCCGGCTGCCCCAGGCGTTCCTGGGCACGGCGGTACAGCAGTTCCGCCAGTTCGGGCAGGTCGCCGGCGCGCTCGCGCAGCGGCGGCATCTCGATGCGCAGGATATTGAGGCGGTAGTAGAGATCCTGGCGGAAGCTGCCCTGCCGGACCAGTTCGCCCAGGTTTCGGTGCGTGGCGGCGATCACCCGCACATTGACCGGCACCGCATCCAGGCCGCCGATCGGCAGCACCTGCTTTTCCTGCAGCACGCGCAGCAGGCGGGTCTGCAGCGCGGGTGGCATATCGCCCACTTCGTCCAGGAACAGCGTGCCGTTGTGGGCGGATTCGAACAGGCCCGCCTTGCCGCCGCGGCGCGCGCCGGTAAAGGCGCCCTCTTCGTAACCGAACAGTTCGCTTTCCAGCAGGGTTTCGGGGAACGCGGCGCAATTGACGGCGACGAAGGGAAACGCCCGGCGCGGGCTGGCGTCGTGCATGCCCTGCGCCAGCACTTCCTTGCCGGTGCCGCTTTCGCCGCCCACCAGCACGGTGGAATCCACCGCCGCATAGCGGCGCGCCAGTTCGCGCAGGTGATGCATGGCGGGGGAAGCGCCGGCGAGATCATCGAGGCTGTAGCGCACCCCGGCCGGCCGGGCGCGGCTGCGCGAGCGCAGGTTGCGGTCGACCCGGTGGATGGCATTGGCGTCCTGCAAGGTCAGCACCGCGCCGGCGGTGCCATTCTCGGTCACGATGGGGATGCGGTTGACCACCACCATCTTGTCGCCGAGCTTGTGGATGGCTTCCAGTTCCTTGCTGCCGCTTTGCATCACGCCGTCGAGCGACAGCGCCGGAGCCAGCGCTTGCAGCTTGCGGCCCAGGGCGGCGGCCGGCGCCGTGCCGAGAAAGCGCTCCATGGCCGGGTTGTAGGTCTGGATGCGCCCTTCCGCGTCGACTGCGGCCACGCCTTCGTTGAGGTGAGCCAGGATGGTGTTCACGTAGTCGCGCCGGCCAGACTCGATGCGGCGCAGGCGGGCCGCTTCAATCACATCCTCCAGCGCGCCCCGCACCGAATTGCCGGAGTACAGGAACACGCCGATCAGGCCGATCTTGTCCGCCAGGTCGGTCACCATGCCGGGCCCCACCACCACCTTCACGCCCTCCTGCTTGAGGGCCTTCACGCGGGCGGCGGCATCGTCCTCGGTGAGGTACGTGTAGGCCGGGATGGACAGCGAGAAAGTCCGCACGAATTCGTCCACCTCCGGATAGGTAGCCGCGTGCGTCACCAGCGCCACCTTCGGCGAGATGCGCCGCGCCGTCGCCAGCGCGCTCATCACATCGAAGCCAGTCACCTTGACCAGCACCACGGGCACATCGACATGCTGGCGCAGGTAGGCGCCGTTGGAGCCACCCGCCACCACGGCATCGAGCCGGCCCTCGCGCGCTTCGCGTGCGACGGCGCTGGCGGCGGCCGCGTAGCCCTTGCCGACGATGCGGAATTCCGCCTGGGCGGCATAGCCGGGGATCAGGTCGGCAAAGGCGCGCGACAGGCGGCTGATGCCGATGGCCCAGATGCGGGGGCGCGCGGCATTGCCGGTGCCGGCGGCGTTGATCGGAGCGGGAAGGCCAATCGTCATGGGAGCGGAAAAACCAGTGATCTTGCCAGTAGCAAGCTAATCTTGAAATTATGCGCGCAGGCAACGTGCATTTCAATATTGAAATGCAATCCTTTCAAATCTGAAATTTCATGCACGTGCCGGTTTCATCGCAATGACTCGCGGCAAATGGCCGCGGATCGCCGCCAGGCCAAGCCTGACAACGGCTGATGCCTTGCACGGCGGTCGCAGCGATTCCCGGGGCAAGTAGCCGGGCACGCCTGGCACACGCCTTGCGCTAATAGCCCGTCCACTCCGAAAGCGAACATCATGACCTTCTCCACTTCCGACCTCGCCCGCTCCGCCGGCGCCCGCTTCCGCCAGGCCCTGGCCGATGAGCACCCCCTGCAGGTCGTCGGCACCATCAATGCCAACCATGCGCTGCTGGCCAAGCGCGCAGGCTACCGCGCCATCTACCTGTCGGGCGGCGGCGTGGCCGCGGGTTCGCTGGGCCTGCCTGACCTGGGCATCTCCAACCTGGACGACGTGCTGACCGACGTCCGCCGCATCACCGACGTGTGCGACCTGCCGCTGCTGGTGGACGTGGACACCGGTTTCGGCGCTTCCGCCTTCAACGTGGCGCGCACCACCAAGTCGCTGATCAAGTTCGGCGCGGGCGCGATGCATATCGAAGACCAGGTCGGCGCCAAGCGCTGCGGCCACCGTCCCGGCAAGGAAATCGTCTCGCAAGGCGAGATGGTGGACCGCATCAAGGCCGCGGTCGATGCCCGCACCGATGAGAATTTCGTCATCATGGCACGCACCGACGCGCTGGCCGTGGAAGGCCTGGACAAAGCCATCGAGCGCGCCGTGGCCTGCGTGGAAGCCGGCGCCGACGCCATCTTCCCCGAAGCCATGACTGACCTGGCCATGTACCGCAAGTTCGTCGACGCCGTGAAGGTGCCGGTGCTGGCCAACATCACCGAATTTGGCGCTACGCCGCTGTTCACCACCGGGGAACTGGGTGGCGCCGGCGTGTCGATGGTCCTCTACCCGCTGTCGGCCTTCCGCGCCATGAACAAGGCCGCCGAAAACGTGTACGCTGCAATCCGCCGCGACGGCACGCAGCAAAACGTGGTCGATACCATGCAGACGCGCGCCGAACTGTACGAGAGCATTGGCTATCACGACTTCGAACAAAAACTGGACGCCCTGTTTGCCCAGGGCAAGGCCAAGTAAGCACAACTGCACAGCAGTACGATCGTAAGCAACATCAGTCAGCACAGCATTCCCCAAGGAGACTCCCCCATGTCCGAAGCGCAACCGCTCGCCGCCCCGAAGCCGAAGAAATCCGTCGCCCTGTCGGGCGTGACCGCCGGCAATACCGCGCTGTGCACGGTCGGCCGCACCGGTAACGACCTGCATTACCGCGGCTACGACATCCTCGACATCGCCGAGACCTGCGAATTCGAAGAAATTG
>NZ_JFJV02000192.1:88064-88129 GCF_000611145.1 Cupriavidus sp. SK-3
CGCCGCCTACAAGGCCAAGCTCAAGGCGCTGCGCGGCCTGCCCGCCAACGTCAAGGCCGCGCTCG
>NZ_JFJV02000193.1:0-105 GCF_000611145.1 Cupriavidus sp. SK-3
TGAGCTTGATGGCGACCGGCACGACTGCGGCACCGGCCAGTTGGCGGGTCAGAATCTGGACGCCGATTTCGCGACGCCGGCGAATGATCGCGGCGCGGTCCTCTG
>NZ_JFJV02000193.1:244-483 GCF_000611145.1 Cupriavidus sp. SK-3
TTCGAGCGAACCGTCGTCCGCGCCGTCGGTGATGCCGGTGCCGGCGCCGGGAGCCATGTCGGCGAGCCCGAGCGCCGGGGCGCTTGCGGCCAGGGTATCGGTTGCGGCGGCGAGTGGCGCGTCGTCCAGTGTGGCGACAACGGCGGTGTCAGTGTTGGTGGTCATGCTGTTCTCTCCTGAATGGACCCCCAAGGTTGGGCGATCCGCATTGAATGGTTGCGTTGTGGGTAATGGGAGTG
>NZ_JFJV02000193.1:617-1348 GCF_000611145.1 Cupriavidus sp. SK-3
TAACGCCAAATGCGACCAGCAACCCGTGTGCCGCGAGGTGGAAACCCACGGGACTGGCGACGCCTGCCGCAGCGGCCCGGATGCGGCGCTGCACCGCGCCATCATTGAGCATGGCTGCCATGAAGAAGAGCGTGCCCCACATCCAATTGCCGGCGACTGTGGCCCGATAGATCGCGCGATACAGTTCCATCCAGAGGTGCCGCATCCAGTGCGAGGCGACGCCGGCCGTGCCCCCATCGCTGACAAGGGTCTGGTTGGCGGAACCGGCATAGGAGCGGCGTATCGCGCCCGAGTTGACGAACCAGGCGCGGGACCGGTCGTTGGCGCGGCTGGCTAGATCGCTGGCCCTGTCTTCCCCGAATACGGATTCGACCGAGGCCTGCTCGGCGGCATCGATCTCGAAATGCCGGTCATCCGGCAGCACGGGCGCGAGTGTCGCCATTAATACGGGCGTGACGACCAGCCACAGGCGCATGTGCGAAGCGAAACGACTGTTGGACATATCAGCGCAGCAGGGAATGAAGGACCAGGCACGGAATCGCGATGAAAGCGAGAAGGCCACCCCAAAACTGTGCGGGGCGATCCTGTTCGAATTTCACCAGCGCCATCGCGAGGGCATGCCGTCCCTGGGTGAACCCTTCCGGTACTGGGGCATTGGCATCGTTGGCGCGCACCCAAGCGCGCATGTCCGCGACCTCATTGGGCGCGAGGCGGGCGAGCTTAGCGATGAG
>NZ_JFJV02000194.1:0-32540 GCF_000611145.1 Cupriavidus sp. SK-3
GCCCCGGCGCCAGCCGCTGCTCCCGCTGCCGCACCGGCCGCCGCTGCGCCCGCCGCAGCCGGCGCCGTTGCCATGCCTTCGGCAGCCAAGCTGATGGCCGAAGGTGGCCTGTCGGCCGGCCAGGTCGCTGGCACGGGCAAGGATGGCCGCATCACCAAGGGCGACGTGCTGGCCGCGACCGCTGCTCCGGCCGCCGCGCCTGCCGCCAAGGCCGCTCCGGCTCCGGCCGCCGCCAAGCCGGCGCTGCAGCAGGTTTCCGCCCCGGTGGACTTCGCCGCGCTGGGCGACCGTCCGGAAGAGCGCGTGCCGATGAGCCGCCTGCGCGCCCGTATCGCCGAGCGCCTGCTGCAATCGCAATCCACCAACGCCATCCTCACCACCTTCAATGAAGTGAACATGAAGCCGGTGATGGACCTGCGCGCCAAATACAAGGACCGCTTCGAGAAGGAACACGGCGTCAAGCTGGGTTTCATGTCCTTCTTCGTCAAGGCCGCGGTGCACGCGCTGAAGAAGTTCCCGCTGATCAACGCTTCGATCGACGGCAATGACATCGTCTACCACGGCTATTTCGACATCGGTATCGCGGTGGGCTCGCCGCGCGGCCTGGTGGTGCCCATCCTGCGCAACGCAGACCAGATGAGCCTGGCGGACATCGAGAAGAAGATCGCCGAATTCGGCGTGAAGGCCCGTGACGGCAAGCTGTCCCTGGAAGAGCTGACTGGCGGTACGTTCTCGATCTCCAACGGCGGCACCTTCGGTTCGATGCTGTCTACCCCGATCATCAACCCCCCGCAGTCGGCCATCCTGGGCGTGCATGCCACCAAGGACCGCGCGGTGGTGGAAGACGGCCAGATCGTGATCCGTCCGATGAACTACCTCGCCATGTCCTACGACCACCGCATCATCGACGGCCGCGAAGCCGTCCTGGGCCTGGTCGCCATGAAGGATGCGCTGGAAGATCCGGCCCGCCTGCTGCTGGACCTGTAATCATCCGCATTGACTGAGGTCTTGCCCGCCATGCCCGCAGATATACGCGGCGCGGGCGGGCATGACGGACCGAAGAGTTGAAGGCGGCCTGGCGGGCGATGTTGCCCCGGCCCGGGCTGCAAAAGGAATTTCCATGAGCAAACAATTCGACGTGCTGGTCATCGGTGCCGGCCCCGGCGGCTACATCGCCGCCATCCGTGCCGGCCAGCTGGGCCTGAACGTGGCCTGCTGCGAAGGCAATGCCTACGACGATCCCAAGGACGAACCGCGCCTGGGCGGCACCTGCCTGAATGTGGGTTGCATCCCCTCCAAGGCACTGCTGGCCTCCTCGGAAGAATTCGAGAACGTGCAGCATCACCTGGGCGACCACGGCATCACGGTTGGCGACGTCAAGGTCGACGTGGCCAAGATGCTCAAGCGCAAGGACGATATCGTCGGCAAGATGACCAAGGGCATCGAGTTCCTGTTCCGCAAGAACAAGGTCACGCTGCTCAAGGGCTACGGCAAGTTCGTCGGCAAGACCGCCGAGGGCTTCCAGGTCGAGATCGCCGGCAAGGCCGGCGCCGAAGTCGTGACGGCCAAGCAGGTCATCATCGCCACGGGCTCCAAGGCGCGTCACCTGCCGGGCGTCGCGGTGGACAACGTGCTGGTCAGCGATAACGAAGGCGCGCTCAAGTTCTCCGGCGTGCCGAAGAAGCTGGGTGTGATCGGTGCCGGCGTGATCGGCCTCGAGCTGGGTTCGGTATGGCGCCGCCTGGGAGCCGAAGTGACCGTGCTGGAAGCGCTGCCGGCGTTCCTGGGCGCCGCCGACGAAGGTGTGGCGAAGGAAGCGCAGAAGCTGCTGACCAAGCAGGGCCTGAAGTTCAGCCTGGGCGTGACGGTCAATGAAGTCAAGACCGGCAAGGACAACGTCACTGTCAGCTACACCGACAAGGACGGCGCTGCCCAGACGCTGGATGTCGATCGCCTGATCGTGTCGGTCGGCCGCGTGCCCAACACCGACAACCTCGGTTTGGACGCCATCGGCCTGGCTGCCGACCAGCGCGGCTTTATCGAGGTGGACGACCACTGCGCCACCAAGGTGCCGGGCCTGTGGGCCATCGGTGACGTGGTGCGTGGCCCGATGCTCGCGCACAAGGCCGAGGACGAAGGCGTGGCGGTTGCCGAGCGCATCGCCGGCCAGAAGCCGCACATCGACTACAACTGCATTCCGTGGGTGATCTACACCTTCCCGGAAATCGCATGGGTGGGCAAGACCGAGCAGCAGCTCAAGGCCGAGGGCCGCGAGTACAAGTCCGGCCAGTTCCCGTTCATGGCCAACGGCCGTGCGCTGGGCATGGGCCATTCGGATGGCTTCGTCAAGATGCTGGCCGATGCCAAGACCGATGAGATCCTGGGCGTGCACGTGGTTGCCGCGAACGCGTCGGACCTGATCGCCGAAGCCGTGGTGGCGATGGAGTTCAAGGCCGCCAGCGAAGACATCGGCCGCACCTGCCATCCGCATCCGTCGATGTCGGAAGTCATGCGCGAAGCCGCACTCGCCGTGGACAAGCGCCAGCTCAATATGTAAGGCACAAGCCTTCGTATTGTTGAGTACCGGCGCGCCGCTCCAGCGGCGCGCCGTTTTCGCTTTCGGGGTGACAGGGGCTATTTGCCCTGTCAGGCGTCCCGATCCTCATTCAAGCCGGAGCCTCCCGGCATCCAGCGCAAGCAGTCAGCATGAACGTCCGTGAGTACTACGAGCAGGAACTGAAGCAACGTGGCTACACCTCCGACGAGGCGCAGCTGCGCGCCGTCGACCGGCTGCAGCAGTGCTATGACCAGTGGGTGGCGTACAAGAGCCGGCGCAACAGCACGCTGAAGAAGCTGCTGGTGCACCCGGACGTGCCCAAGGGTGTCTACCTGTGGGGTGGGGTGGGGCGCGGCAAGTCCTTCCTGATGGACAGCTTCTATACCTGCGTGCCGGTGGTGCGCAAGACGCGGCTGCACTTCCACGAATTCATGCGCGAGGTCCACCGCCAGCTGGAAGAGCTGCGCGGCCGCCCGGACCCGCTGGACGAACTGGCCAAGCGGATTGCAAGGCGTTTCCGCCTGATCTGCTTCGACGAATTCCACGTCAGCGATGTGGCCGACGCGATGATCCTGCACCGCCTGCTGCAGCAGCTGTTCGAAAACGGCGTGCAGTTCGTGATGACCTCCAATTACCGGCCCGACCTGCTGTATCCGGACGGGCTGCACCGTGACCGTGTGCTGCCGGCAATCGCGCTGCTGCAACAGAAGCTCGACGTGCTCAACGTGGATGCCGGCATCGACTATCGCAAGCGTGCGCTGGAGCAGGTCGAGGCCTATCACACACCGCTGGGGCCCGAGGCCAGTTCGGCGCTGCGCCACGCATTTACCAGCATTGCCGGTGTGGCCGACGAGTCGCCCATCCTGCATATCGAGCATCGCGAACTGCGTGCGCTGCGCAAGGCAGGCGGGGCGGTCTGGTTCGATTTCAATACGCTGTGCGGCGGCCCGCGCTCGCAGAACGACTATCTCGAACTGGCCACCGAGTTCCACACGGTGATCCTCTCCGATGTGCCGAAGATGACGCCGCGCATGTCCTCGGAAGCACGGCGTTTCACCTGGCTGATCGACGTCTTCTACGATCACAAGGTAAAGCTGCTGATCTCTGCGGAAGTGCCTGCCGATGAGCTTTATACGGAAGGTCAGATGGCCAATGAGTTCAGCCGCACGGTCTCGCGCATTATCGAGATGCAGTCGCGCGAATATCTCGAAGCGCCGCGCCGTACTGTCGACACCTCGCTGACCTGAGGCGGCCATCCCGCCGCACGCTTGATCTGTATCAAGGCGGCTTGCGGCCTGGGCTCTTACCATGCAGTTGGTAAAAAAGAGCCCCGATGCCGCCTTCTCCTGCTTATTCCCTGCCCGATCTGCCCAATTCGCCGCTTGCACGCGCAAGCGGCGCGCTGACGGCCGTCGTGCAGGAAGGCTGCTTTCACTGCGGACAGCCGCTTTCAGCCGCCGAGCCCGCCCTGCGCGCCAGCATCGACGGCAAGGATCAATCCTTCTGCTGCGGTGGCTGCCAGGCCTTGGCGCAGACCCTGCACGCCGCCGGGTTTGGGCATCTTTATGGCGACCAAGCCCGTTTTGCCCGCCCCATCGACGAGGCGGCGCGGCGCGAGGCCGAGCCCGTGTGGGCCGCCTATGACACCGAGGAATTGCGGGCGCAGTTCGTGCGCCCGCTCGACGAGCGCCGTGCCGAGATCACGCTGGCGCCGGAGAATATCCGTTGCGCGGCCTGTGCCTGGCTGATCGAGCAGCACCTCGGCAGCCTGCCTGGCGTGGAATCGGTGATCGCCAATGTGGCGACCCGCCGCGTGGTGGTGCGCTGGCGCGCGGCCGAGCAGCCGGTTTCCGCCTTGCTCGCGGCACTGGCCGGCATCGGCTACCTGGCGTGGCCATTCGAGGTCTCGCGCTCCGACCGGCAGGATCGCCACGCACGCCGTGGCCTGCTGATGCGCATGGCGGTAGCCATGCTGGGCATGATGCAGGTGATGATGTATGCATGGCCCATCTACACCCATGAAGCCACTATTGATCCCGGTCAGTTGCAGTTGATGCGCTGGGCCAGCCTGGTGCTGACCTTGCCCGTGGTGCTGTACTCGGCTTCGCCAATCTTCGCCGGGGCGTGGCGCAGCCTGAGGCAGCGCCATCTGGGCATGGACGTGCCCGTGGCGATCGGCGTCGGCGCGGGCTTCCTTGCCAGTACGGTGGCCACGCTGCGCGGCACCGGCGAGGTCTACTTCGACTCGGTCACCATGTTCGTCGCATTCCTGCTGCTGGCGCGATATCTGGAACTGCGCGTGCGCCAGGCATCGCGCAGCGGCGCCGAGATGCTCGCGCGGCAGTTGCCTGCCACCTGCGAACGCCTGCGGGCCGAAGGCGGGGCAGGCGAGCGGGTGCCGGTGGCGCGCTTGCGCGCAGGTGACCTGATCCGCGTCAAGGCTGGCGAGGTGGTTCCGGCCGATGCGACCGTTGTTGCTGGCGCCAGTGAACTGGACGAATCCATGCTGACCGGCGAGAGCCGACCGGTGCCGCGTGGTTTCGGCGATCCGGTGCTGGCGGGTTGCTTCAATACCACCAGTCCGCTTGAGCTGCGCGTGTCGAAGGTAGGCGCGGCGACCCGGCTGGCCGAGATCGTCGCCGTACTGGACCGCGCGCTGGCGGAGAAGCCGCGCCTGGCCACTGTGGCCGACCGTGTTGCCGGATGGTTCGTCGGCATCTTGCTGGTGCTTGCCGCCCTTGCCGGGGCGGTCTGGTGGGCCTGGATCGACCCGTCGCGCGCGCTGCTGGTGACGGTGGCGGTGCTGGTGGTCAGCTGCCCGTGCGCGCTTTCGCTGGCCACGCCCGCCGCGCTGGCCGCAGCCGGGGCGGCGCTTTCGCGCCGCGGGCTGCTGCTGACGCGCGGTCACGCGCTGGAAACGCTCGCTGGCGTTACCGACGTGATGCTCGACAAGACGGGCACGCTCACGGAAGGCCGTTTCGCGCTGACCGAAATCCTGGCCCTGGGCGACGCCGGCGCCGATGCCAGCCTGCAACTGGCCGCGGCCATGGAACGCTCCGGCGAGCATCCCATCGCGCGGGGCATCGTCGAGGCAGCGCAGGCTCAGGGACTCGCCTGCGGCGCGCATGCCGTCAGTGCCATGCGCAATGTACCGGGGCAGGGCCTGGAGGCTGAAGTGGACGGGCAGCGTTACCGCTTGGGCCGGCTCGAGTTTGTGGCTGCGCTGGGCACGAGCGCAAGCACGGACCGTGAAGGTATCTCCACCGCGCTGGCAGCCAGCGAGCGCAGCGGCGCCACCCTGGTGTGGCTGGGCAGCGCGAAGGGCGCGCAGGCCGTGTTCGTGCTCGCCGACATTGAACGCGCGCAGTCGGCGCGATTGCTTGCTGCATTGCGTGCGCTCGGCGTGACCTGCCACCTGGTGTCAGGCGACACGCCGGCCACGGTCGGCTGGTGGGCCGACCATTTCCAGCTCGCGCGCCGCGAGGGCGGCGTCACGCCAGAAGGCAAGCGCGAGTATGTGGCGAACCTGCAGCGTTCCGGTGCGGTTGTGCTGGCGGTGGGCGACGGCATCAACGATGCGCCGGTACTGGCGCAGGCGCAGGTTTCGATCGCCATCGGCAGCGGCGCCCCGCTGGCGCAGGCCGGCGCCGATGCCGTGCTGACCCATGGCCGTGTGGCCGAGATCGCGAACGCGCTGGAAATGGCCCGCCGCACCCGCCGCGTGGTGCGCCAGAATCTCGGCTGGGCCTTTGCCTACAATGTGATCGCCATCCCGCTGGCTGCGACCGGCTATGTCACCGCCTGGATGGCGGGCATCGGCATGTCGGTGTCGTCGCTGCTGGTGGTGGCCAACGCCTGGCGCCTGCTGCGCTCGGGCAAGCCCGGAGACTGACACATGGACATGCTCTACCTGCTGGTGCCGATGAGCCTGGTGCTGGTGGCCGTGATCGCCGGCGCGCTTTGGTGGGCGCTGCATGCCGGGCAATATGACGACCTCGACCGGCCCGGCGAGGCCATCCTGCTCGATAACGACAAGCCCTGATCCATCGCGGCCGCGCTCTGGCCCGCATGGAGATCCCCCTTTTTCGCCGCCGCTTGCCGCGGCAAGTATGGCTGTCCTCGCCTACGCGCGACGCGCATGCGTGCGGATGCGAGACGCCGTTGCGCCTTAGTTCCCATGCTTTCCCGTGCGCTTGATACAGATCAAGACGCCCGGAGCGCGGTTTTCCTACAGTCACAACATCAATTCATATTTATCCAATCTGGGGGTCTGAATGGCTGTCACCGCCGCGTATTCTCGCGCCGACACCTTCAATTACGGCGTCGTGCGGCAATTTGCCGTCATGACGGTAGTCTGGGGGATCGTCGGTATGGCCGTCGGCGTGCTGCTCGCAGCACAGCTGATCTGGCCGGAGCTTAACTTCAACACGCCATGGCTGTCCTTCGGGCGCCTGCGTCCGCTGCATACCAATGCCGTCATTTTCGCCTTTGGCGGCAGCGCGCTGTTTGCCACTTCCTACTACATCGTGCAGCGTACCTGCCAGGCACGGCTGTTCTGCGGCCCGCTGGCCGCGTTCACGTTCTGGGGCTGGCAACTGGTGATTGTCGCCGCGGCCATCACGCTGCCGATGGGCTTCACCAGCTCGAAGGAATACGCCGAACTCGAATGGCCGATCGACATCCTGATCACGCTGGTCTGGGTGGCTTACGCCATCGTGTTCTTCGGCACCATCATGAAGCGCAAGACCCGCCATATCTATGTGGCCAACTGGTTCTTCGGCGCTTACATCCTGACCATCGCCATATTGCACATCGTCAACAACGTCGAGATGCCGGTGACGATGTGGAAGTCCTACTCGGCCTATGCCGGCGTGCAGGACGCCATGGTGCAGTGGTGGTACGGCCATAACGCTGTGGGCTTTTTCCTGACCACCAGCTTCCTGGGCATGATGTATTACTTCATTCCCAAGCAGGCCGGCCGCCCGATTTACTCCTACCGCCTGTCGATCGTTCACTTCTGGGCGCTGAACTTCACCTATATGTGGGCCGGCCCCCACCACCTGCAGTACACCGCGCTGCCCGACTGGGCGCAATCGCTCGGCATGGTGTTCTCGCTGATCCTGCTGGCGCCTTCCTGGGGCGGCATGATCAACGGCATCATGACTTTGTCGGGTGCCTGGCACAAGCTGCGCACCGATCCCATCCTCAAGTTCCTGGTGGTGGCGCTGTCCTTCTACGGCATGGCGACCTTCGAGGGCTCGATGATGTCGATCAAGACCGTCAACGCGCTGTCGCACTACACGGACTGGACCATCGGCCACGTGCACTCCGGTGCACTGGGCTGGGTCGCGATGATTTCGATCGGCTCGCTCTATTACCTGATCCCGCGTCTGTTTGGCGAGAAGGAGATGTACAGCGTGCGGCTGATCGAATTGCACTTCTGGATCGCCACCATCGGTGTGGTCCTGTACATCGCCTCCATGTGGATCGCAGGCGTGATGGAAGGCCTGATGTGGCGGGCCACGCAGCCCGATGGCACGCTCACCTACGCCTTCGTGGAAGCGGTCAAGGCCAAGTACCCGTTCTACCTGATCCGCTTGCTGGGTGGCCTGTGTTTCCTTTCCGGCATGTTGCTGATGGCGTACAACGTGGCGCGGACCATCATCGGCAAGCCCGCGGTGGATGCGCCGATCCCGACCAGCGTTGGTGCCTCCGCCCATTGATCATTCCAGGATAGAAACGATGTCTGAAAAACGAAGCTTCTTTACGCACGAGACCCTGGAGAAGAACATCGGCTGGCTGATCATCTGCACCATCCTGGTGGTCAGCATCGCCGGGCTCGTCCAGATTGTGCCGCTGTTCTTCCAGCACTCCACTACCGAGCCCGACAAGGGGATCAAGCCGTATTCGCCGCTGCGCCTGATGGGCCGCGATATCTATATCCGCGAGGGTTGCGTGGGCTGCCATTCGCAGCAGGTGCGTACGCTGCAGGGCGATGTCGAACGCTATGGCCACTACTCGACGGCCGGCGAATCGGTCTATGACCATCCCTTCCTGTGGGGCTCCAAGCGTACCGGTCCCGACCTGGCGCGCGTGGGCGGCCGCTATTCCGATGACTGGCAGCGCATCCACCTGCGCAATCCGCGCGACGTGGTGCCCGAGTCGGTGATGCCGTCCTACCCGTGGCTGGAGAAGGCTCCGCTGCAGGCCAACGATATCCGCGACCGCATGCGTGCGCTGAGGCGGCTGGGTGTGCCCTATACCGACGCCGAGATCGAACAGGCGCCCGCCACGCTGGCAGGCAAGACCGAAGAGGACGCGATGGTCGCCTACCTGCAGGAGCTTGGCATCAGCAAGCGCAATGTGCGTGTGGACACCGCAGCCGCGGCTCAGCCCGCAGCCGCGCCGGCCAAGGAGTAAGCCATGGCAATGATCACTGCGTTTTCCACCGTGATCTCGATGGTGGCGTTTCTCGCGATCTGCTGGTGGGCCTGGTCGTCCGGCCGCAAGGCAGCCAACCAGGAGTCGGCCATGCTGCCATTCGCCCTGCCCGACGAGCCGCTGGCCGCGAACCACGACGGCCGCCATCGTGCCGGCGGCGCAAACAACACCAAGCAGGAACACTGAGTCATGAGCGACTTCTTCACGGATTTCTGGAGTTACTACATCGCCGCCATTGCGCTGGTAGGCATCGTCTGGTGCATATGGCTGCTGTTCTCCCAACGCAAGGTGGTCAAGGTGGCCGGCGCTACCGAAGACACCGGCCACGTGTGGGACGGCGACCTGCGCGAGCTGAACAATCCGCTGCCACGCTGGTGGATGTGGATGTTCCTGCTGGCTTGCCTCTTCGGGCTGGTCTACCTGGTGCTGTACCCGGGACTGGGTTCCTACGCCGGCGTGCTCAAGACCTCCAGCCGGGTCGAGCTGGAGGCGCATCGCAAGGCGGCTGAGCAGGTGCAGAACGATGTCTATGGCAAGTACATGCAGATGGACGTCAAGCAGGTGGCCGCGGATCCGGCTGCGCGCGAGATCGGGCAGCGCCTGTTTCTCAACTACTGCGCGCAATGCCATGGCTCCGACGCGCGCGGCAGCCGCGGCTTTCCCAACCTGACCGACAACGACTGGCTGTATGGCGGCGATCCCGCCACCATCACCCAGACCATTACGAAGGGGCGTAACGGCGTGATGCCGTCATTCGCTTCGACCATCGACGGCAAACTGGCCGGCGACGTGGCGCAATACGTTCGTTCGCTGTCAGGCTTGTCTTCCGATCCGATTCGCGCCTCGCGTGGCGAGAGCACATTCAAGTCCACGTGCGCGGCCTGCCATGGTTCTTCCGGCAAGGGCAACCAGGCGCTCGGTGCGCCCAACCTGTCGGATAAGGTCTGGCTGTATGGCAGTTCGGAGGCAAACATCGTCGACGCCATCCTGAAGGGTCACAACAACCACATGCCGGCACACGAGGAAATCCTGACGCCGGAGCGCATCCGCATGCTGACGGCCTATGTCTGGGGACTGTCGAACAATGGGGCAGCCCCCGCAGGGAGCGGGCAATGAACCGCGACGCCTGCGTAGGGAGCCTGCGTGCCGCTGGGGGTGATCGCCCATGAATGCCCCGGAACCGGAACCGCTGAGAAAGCACGGAGCCGCCTGGGGGCCTCTGCGGGCGCCCGCATCCGCCACGGGGGATGGGGAAACCTCGGATGAAACCCTGTACGAAGTCCGCCGCAAGATCTATCCGCGCTCGGTCACAGGGGCGTTCTCGAGCTGGCGGGTCTGGATGGTGGTCCTGACCCAGCTGTTCTTCTATGGCATGCCCTGGCTGCAATGGAACGGCCGCCAGGCCATGCTGTTCGATCTCGGCGCGCGCAAGTTCTACATCTTCGGCCTGGTGCTCTGGCCGCAGGATGTGATCTACCTGTCCGTGCTGCTGGTGATTTCTGCGCTCTCGCTGTTCCTGTTCACGGCGATCGCGGGTCGCCTGTTCTGCGGCTATGCCTGTCCGCAGACGGTGTACACAGAAATCTTCATGTGGATCGAGCGGCATGTGGAAGGCGATCGCTTTGCCCGCATCCGCCTGGATGGCGATCCGTGGAGCGCGCGCAAGCTGCGGCTCAAGGCCACCAAGCACACGCTCTGGATCGTGATCGCGCTATGGACCGGCTTTACCTTCGTAGGGTACTTTTCGCCCATTCGCGAGTTGGGCGGCCACGTGCTCAGCCTGTCGCTGGGGCCGTGGCAAACGTTCTGGATGCTGTTCTACGCCTTCGCCACCTGGGGCAACGCCGGCTTCATGCGCGAGCAGGTGTGCAAGTACATGTGTCCTTATGCACGCTTCCAGAGCGTGATGGTCGATCGCGACACGTATGTGGTGACGTATGACGTGGGCCGCGGCGAGCCGCGCGGCAGCCGCTCGCGCAAGGTGGATCACCAGGCCGCCGGCCTGGGCGATTGCGTGAACTGCAGCATCTGCGTGCAGGTCTGTCCCACCGGCATCGATATTCGCGACGGCTTGCAGTACGATTGCATCGGTTGCGGCGCCTGCATCGACGCCTGCAATCAGGTCATGGACAAGATGGCGTATCCGCGCGGGCTGATCCGCTACACGTCGGAGAACGCCATGCGCAGCGTGCTGCCGGAGGCAGAGGCGCGCAAGCGTCTGTTCCGGCCGCGCACGGTGGTGTACTCGGTGATCTGGCTGGTCCTGGTTGCCGGCTTCACGGTGTCGCTGGCCATGCGCACGCCGCTCAAGGTCGATATCATCCGCGACCGCGGCGCGCTGGGCAGGGAAGTGGAGGGACGCTGGATCGAGAACGTCTATCGCCTGCAACTGATCAACACGACCGAGGCGCCGATGCATGTGGCCATTCGCGCGGACAGTGATGACCTGAAGGGCCTGGCTGTGGAATACGATCACGCTGCCGGCAATCTCGAGCCCACCTCAAACCGCCTGATTCCGATTCGCGTGCGCGTGCCGATCGAAGCCGCTGGCCAGGGCACCCACAAGATCCAGGTGACAGTCACTGCGACAGGAGACGACAGTGGGGGCGGCGCGGAAATCAGCCAGGGCACCAGCTTCATCGTGCCGCGCAATCTTTGAACCGAGAAATCTGGAGGAGGCTTGATGATGCAGCAAAGCAATCCCTGGTGGAAGGAGCCCTGGCCATGGCTGCTGATGAGCGGGCCCTTGCTGGCGATGGTGGCCTGCGGGGTCACGATCTGGCTGGCCATGACGCACCCGGACCCGCCCGTTGTCGATGGCGTATCGCGGCACGGGTTGGTGGTCGAGAAGACGGGTATCGGGCGGCAGGCTGAGCCGGCCACGGCGCAGGCGAGGTGACCATGAGACTGCGCTGGCTGATGTGGGTGCTATGGCCCGGCTTCCTGGTAGCCGGGCTGACGACCGCCCTGGTGTTTTCGATGGTCGATCCCGGCGATCTGCGCTTCTTCGGACAGCCGGTCGAGGCGTCGCGGGAGGCGGTTTACACCGTGGGCTTCCTGGTCGCGTGGGCGCTTTGTTCGTTGTCGAGCGGCCTGACGCTTTACACCATGCCCACGCGGCTGGCGGAGACAGACGAACTGGAGTGAGCGCGATGCGCATCTTCGCGCTGCGGGGCAGCGGGCGGCGGAGCAGGAGTGTCGTGGCCGGGCCGGCGCGGCGTGGCATTGGCGCCGCGCAAGGAGGGCAAGGCGGCTGCCAATGCCGCGGGAGCCGGGAAACTCCGCGCGGCCGGTCGATGCCCGCCGGACTAGCAGGACTTGTTGATGATCTGCTTGATGCCTGTCATGTCGACCAGCTTGACGTGCCGCTGGCGGATCTGGATCAGCCCGGCTTCCGCAAAACGGGAGAACAGGCGGCTGACGGTTTCGAGCTTGAGCCCGAGGTAGCTGCCGATCTCCTCGCGGCTCATGCGCAGCACGAACTCGGAGGCCGAATAGCCGCGCGCGGAGAGGCGCTCCGAAAGGTTGATCAGGAAGGCGGCAAGCCGCTCTTCGGCGCGCATCGAGCCCAGCGTGATCAGCATCACCTGGTCCTGCGAGATTTCCTTGCTCATCAGCCGCATGAACTGATGTTGCAACGACGGGAGCGCACCGGACAGCGACTGGAGGTCGCCGAAGCGCACCACGCAAACTTCGGTATCCTCAAGGGCGGTGGCGTCGGATGCGTGCTGCATTTCGCCAAGGCCGTCGAGCCCGACGACTTCGCCGGGGAGGTGGAAGCCCGTGATCTGCGAGCGGCCATCTTCCATCGTCAGGTGGGTTTTGAGCGTGCCGAAGCGGATCGCATAGACGGCGGTGAGCGGATCGCCGAGGCGGTACAGGGTCTCGCCCTTGCGTACGCGCACGCGCTCCTGCACCAGCGAATCCATTTTTTCGAGGTCCTGCTGCGACATGCCGACGGGCAGGCAGAGCTGTCCCAGCGAGCAAGTGGAGCAGCGGGGCGACATCTCGGTAATGGGAATGGATGTTAGCAATTGGGGCCTGTCGGTTTAGCGCAATCACTCAAGCGCGTGTGGCAGGCGCATTGAGTTGAAAGCTTGACGTTGAGAGCTGTCGGTTGGAAGCGCTATCCACATTAGCCTGGCGCGGGTCTGGCGGGGCCTGCCATCTGCGTGGCGCCGCCTGCCGTGCCCGTCGTCATGATTTGCGATTGCGCGGATGTGCGCGGGCGCTGGGCTTCATGTTGATAGCGCCTCTTGAAGTCGCGGGGGCGCGTAGGGCGCATTTTACCGCGCCAGGGGATGTGATTGGGAGGAGAAGTTGACCGTAGGCGTGCTCTTCAGCGTTTTTACCCTGGCTTTGCTGGGCGGTGTGCATTGCGCGGCCATGTGCGGCGGGATTGCACTTGCCGCCGAGCAGGGCGGCACGGCCCGTGTGCCGGCCATCATCCTGCGCCGGCCGGGCCACTGGCTGCTCGAACTCCTGGTGATGCATGCCGGGCGGCTGAGCATGTATGCGCTGTTGGGCGCGTTGCTGGGTACCCTGGGCGCCGGTGTCTGGAAGGCCCAGTACCTGCCGCTGCAGCGCTGGCTGTTCGGGATCGGCAGCATGATGCTGGTCATGTCGGGATTATGGATGTTGCGTGGGCGCGTCGTGGGGGCTGGCTGGCTGGAGCGGTTTGCCGCGCGCGGCGCTGGCGGTTTGCTCCGTTTTCTTGCCGCCGCCGGCGTGCGCCTGGCGCCCTTGGGCCTGCCGCAGGGGCGGCTGCTGCGCCGCTACGGCATGGGGCTGGCCTGGGGACTGGTACCATGCGGCATGGTCTATGGCGCCCTGGCGATGGCGCTGCTGGCCGGGAACGCCCCTTCGGGAGCGCTGGTGATGGCCGTGTTCGGGCTGGGCACTTTGCCAAACCTGCTGGTTATCTCGGGCCTGTCCGGCTACCTCAGGCAGTGGTCGCGCCGCCCGGCGGTACGTACTGTTGCCGGTTTGGCAGTGACTGCCTTTGGTGTCGTCGGGGTGGCGCGCGCGCTGCTTTTGCCAGAGACGCTGGCTGCGCACGGCTTCTGTCTGGTCTTCTGATACGCCGCTTCATGGCGCATTGCGCACTTTGTCGGGCGGATGCCTGTGTGAATCGGTTGCAGGTTTGCCAGGGAATGCCATACAATCGCAAGAACAGCGATATCGCGCAGCGTATTTCATCGTGGCATCGTCAGGTAGCATTCGCACTCGGGGATGCATGCCAGGAACCCTCGAGCACGTATTACCGCCAGGGACCGTTCCCAATCCGCCGTCCGGTTCAAAAGATTATTTGGTTCAAAAGACCAGCCACGGCAGGGCGGGGTGAAATAGGCCAAGCAGGCCCGATATCCGTATTTTTCTTGCACCCGGAGCGACGGACGTCGTGCCGGACAGGTCCGCCACATCAGGGGGAAGGCGCGACGCAAGGGCTCCGTCGACCGGCAGGTATAGCCGGTGGCCGGGCGATCTTCTGCCGGGCAGGTCCGGCACCCGATGCAAAAAAGAAAGCGCACGACTGCATGCATCAAGCATTGCGGTTGGCTGCGCGGTCAGATGGCGGTGGCAATTCCAACCGCTGAACCCGCAATCTCCAGTGCGTCCGGGTTTGTCCGGGGCGCAGGTGCAAAGACAGGCTGCACGCAATCACATGAATACCCAAGAGGCGAAGATCGTCCTCGAGACCGCGCTGATCTGTGCGCAGGAACCCTTGCGCGTCAATGACTTGCGCCGGCTTTTTGCCGACGACGTCGGTGCCGACACCATTCGGGTGCTGCTGGAAGAGTTGCGCCGCGACTGGGAGCAGCGCGGCGTGGAACTCGTGGCGCTGGCCAGCGGCTGGCGCTTTCAGAGCCGCCCCGTCATGCGCGAATACCTGGACCGGCTGAATCCTGAAAAGCCGCCGAAATATTCCCGCGCGGTCATGGAGACGCTGGCGATCATCGCCTACCGGCAGCCGGTCACCCGGGGCGATATCGAGGAAATCCGCGGTGTTGCGGTGAGCACCGAAGTCGTGAAGAAGCTCGAGGACCGTAGCTGGATCGAGGTGATCGGCTACCGCGACGTGCCGGGCCGGCCGGCCTTGTACGCCACCACCAAGAACTTCCTTGATGATCTTGGCCTGCGCACGCTAGACGAGTTGCCGCCGCTGGAGGATGTCCAGGCGCAGACGCAAGCCGCGCTGCTGAACCAGGAGCCCATAGATTTCGAGGCACTGGGCACTGTGCCCGCTTTGCCGGCCGGAAGCGACGAAGAAGCGTTCGCGGAGGCCGGCGGGGGTGAAAGCGAGGCCGGCGAGGAGGCTGCGGGCGGCGCTGGCGCTGCCGATGTGTCCGATGCTGGCGAATTGACCCGCTCCGTCCCTGGTGTCCTCGATGCCGGTGCCACGGATGGCATCGCCGAACTGGTGGAAGCATTTGAAAAGAAAGAAGCCTTGGTGCAAGTGCAAGCCGTGCCCGAGGCTGAAGTACCCGCGGTGTCCGAGCCGGATGATGAGCCGGAGAGCGGACTGGTGTCCGCCGGGCCCATGGGGGCGCGGCTTGATGGCGCAGCCGTGGAGGATGCCGTCGACGACGGCGAAGCAAATGAGCAAACGGAAGCACCCGCCAACGGTTACCACGAGCAAGTGGCCTCCGGCGAGCAGGAGTCCGAAGTCCCGGGGGCGTCCAAGACGAATCCGGCGCACCCCAGCGAGCACGACGAGCGCGTGTCCAACTGAACACCATGCAACATCCGAATGTGAATACCTTGTCCGATTCTGTTGATCAAGACGTCCGCCAGGCGGATACGCCGGCCGGCGATGCCGGCAATGGCGCCGAAGGCGCGCCGCGCCGCAAGGGCCTCCGCCGTGGCCTGCGCAATCTGGTGGCCACGCGCCGCCAGGCTACGCAGGACCGCGACGGCGGGCGCGCCGCGGAAGGCGATGCACTTGCCTTCGCTGGCGGTCCGGACGCGGGAGCCGCACCGGACGCGCAATCCGCGCGTGGCGATGGCGTGAGAAAGGGGCGTACGCGCGGCAAGCGCAAGCCCGCCGAAGGCGAGTCCGTGCAGGCCGGCGAGCAGCAGGGCGAACGCCCGGCGCCGCGAGGCCGCCGCGCGTCCGGCGGCGACACTGCCGAAGGCGCGAGCGAAGCCGGCGGCGAAGCCGCTGGCGAGCGCCAGCGCGACGGTGCCCGCGCCAACCCCAACGGCGCTCGCAAGCGCAAGCCGCAGCAAGGCCAGCAGCCGCAGGGTGCGGCCAGGCGCGGCAGTGCCGAGGGGCAGCAGGGTGGCCCGCGCCAGGCAGGCAAGGGAAACAAAGGCAGGGGCGGCGCGCAGCGCCAGGCTCCGGGCGTGCCCGAGAAGGCCCCCGCGGCTGCAGCCGCAAGTGGCGAAGACCTGTTTCGTTTCGTCATCTCCGGCCAGTACGACCAGGAAGATACCAGCGGTGTGCGTGCCAAGGTAAAGCCGGTGCGCGAGCTCTCGGCCGATGACGATGCGCCCAAGCTGCACAAAGTGCTCGCCGAGGGCGGCCTGGGTTCGCGCCGCGAGATGGAGGAGCTGATCCTGCAGGGCCGCGTTTCTGTCAATGGCCTGCCGGCCCATATTGGACAACGCATCCTGCCGGCCGACCAGGTCCGCGTCAACGGCAAGCTGATCCATCGCCGTGTGTCGACCAAGCCGCCGCGCGTGCTGCTTTACCACAAGCCGGCGGGCGAGATTGTCAGCCAGTCGGATCCGGAAGGCCGTCCGACCGTGTTTGACAGCCTGCCGCGCATCAAGGCAGGGAAATGGGTGGCCGTGGGCCGCCTGGACTTCAACACCGAAGGGCTGCTGATCTTTACCTCCTCGGGCGATATCGCCAACAAGTTCATGCATCCGCGCTACGGCGTGGAGCGCGAGTATGCGGTCCGCACGCTGGGCGAGCTGGCGGAGGCGGATCGCCAGCGCCTGCTGCACGGCATCAAGCTTGACGATGGTGAAGCCAATTTCCTGCGCATCGCCGACGGCGGTGGCGAGGGCATCAACCACTGGTATCACGTCGCGCTGACCGAAGGCCGCAATCGCGAAGTGCGCCGCATGTTCGAGGCCGTCGGCCTGACCGTGTCGCGCCTGATTCGTACCCGGTACGGTCAGTTCCTGCTGCCCCGCGGCCTTAAGCGCGGCCGCTGGCAAGAACTCGCCGCGGATGACGTGCGCGCGCTGATGGCGTCCATCGGCCTGAAGGCTCCCGGCAAGGGGGATGGCGGCCCCAGAGGTGGCACAAAGGTGGGCGGCCGCCAGCAGCGCACCGAGGCAGCCATTGCCGGCATGCCGATGCCGACCGGCATGGACGGCCTGCCGCGCGTCAACAGGAACAATGGCCCGCGCGGTAGTGGCGCAGGCCGGGGTCAGCCAGATCCGATGCAGACCTCGATGGGTTATATCGGCGGCCCGACGCTGCTCACCTCGCATACCACGAAGTTTGGCGGTGGCGCGGCGGGTTCCCCGCGTGGTCCTGGTGGTCCGGGGCGCGGCGGTGGCCGGGGCAGCCGAGGCACGAACGGACCCATGGGCCCGATGGGTGGTATGGGTGGTATGGGTGGCATGGGCGGCATGGGCGGCATGGGCGGCATGGGTGGCGGCCAAGGCCGTTCCCAGCGCCGCGGCGGTGGTGAAGCCAACGGCAATGTGATGCCGCAGGCTGGCAAGCCCAGTGGCAATCGCCGTCCTCGCGGCGGCGGTGGCCGGGACGGCAATCGCTAGAGCGAGGGAAGACAGTGCGCGCGGGGCCGGCCACGCAAGGAAAAGCGCGGCCCGGGCCGCGCTCCTGGCAAGCCAAGTTCTGGCGCCTTTGCCTTTTGCATCGCGACGGCGTATAATCCAAGTCTATTCAAAAGTCATCCTGCAAAAGGGTGGGCGAATGATGGGCATTGCGCCCATTTTTTTTTGCTTCGCCCGTTTCGTGTGCTTGCCGTGTTTCACGGCGCGCCGGTCGGGATGGCTGGCAGGCAAGCAGGCTGCAAGCCGCCAACAAAGGCGGCCGTGCCGGTGGGCTGGGTCTGCCACGGTATTGATGGCCATTATTCGGGAATACAGTGCATCTGGCAGATTTGATCGAAACCACCCTTAACGGCATGGGGTACGAGCTGGTTGAGCTCGAGCGCGCTCCGGGCGGACTCATGCGCGTCTATATCGATCAGCCTGAAACCGGCATCGTCATTGAGGACTGCGAGAAGGTAAGCCGCCAGCTTACCCACGTGCTGACCGTCGAGAATATCGACTACGAGCGCCTCGAAGTGTCCTCGCCGGGGCTGGACCGGCCGCTGAAGAAACTGGCTGACTACGTCCGCTTCGCGGGCCAGGAAGCCAGGGTCACGCTGCGCCTGCCGGTCAATGGCCAGAAGAATTTCGTCGGCATCCTGCAGACGCCCACCGGTGAGCCGGGGGCGGAGCAGGTCGGCCTCGAGTTCGAAGGCCAGAATGGCACGGCACTGCTGGAATTCGCCATATCCGATGTCGATCGCGCACGCCTGGTGCCGGTGATCGACTTCAAAGGAAATCAGAAAAAAGGGAACAAGCAATGAGCCGCGAAGTTCTGTTGCTCGTCGATGCGCTTGCGCGTGAGAAGAACGTCGACAAGGATGTGGTATTCGGTGCGCTGGAAGCGGCACTCGCTTCGGCAACCAAGAAGCGTTTCGAGGAAGACGTGGACATTCGCGTCGCCATCGATCGTGAGTCCGGTGAGCACGAGACGTTCCGTCGCTGGCTTGTGGTCCCCGATGAACAGGGCCTGCAGGAGCCGGACAAGCAGATCCTCATGTTCGAGGCACGCGAGCAGGATCCGGACATCCAGCTGGATGAGTTTGTCGAAGAGCAGATCGAGTCGGTCGAGTTCGGCCGTATCGGTGCGCAAGCCGCCAAGCAGGTGATCCTGCAGAAGATCCGCGACGCCGAGCGCGAGCAGATCCTCAACGATTACCTCGATCGTGGCGAAAAGGTCATGACCGGTACGGTCAAGCGTGCCGACAAGAAGGGCCTGATCGTCGAGTCCGGCCGCGTGGAAGCGCTGCTGGCCCGCGACCAGATCATTCCGAAGGAAAATCTGCGCACCGGCGACCGTGTGCGCGCTTATATCCTGAATGTGGATCGCACCGCACGCGGCCCGCAAATCGAGCTGTCGCGTACCGCGCCCGAGTTCCTGATCAAGCTCTTCGAGAATGAAGTGCCGGAGATGGAGCAGGGCCTGCTGGAGATCAAGGCGGCTGCCCGTGACCCTGGCGTACGCGCCAAGATCGCCGTGGTGGCGCATGACAAGCGCATCGACCCGATCGGGACGTGCGTTGGCGTGCGCGGCACGCGGGTGACCGCGGTCCGTAATGAAATCGGCGGCGAAGCGGTCGACATCGTGCTGTGGTCGGAAGACCCTGCGCAGTTCGTGATTGGCGCGCTGGCGCCGGCACAGGTACAGTCGATTGTTGTCGACGAGGAAAAGCACAGCATGGACGTGGTGGTGGACGAGGAAAACCTCGCTGTCGCCATCGGCCGCAGCGGTCAGAACGTACGCCTGGCGTCCGAGCTGACCGGCTGGCAGATCAACATCATGACGCAGGAAGAATCGGCGCAGAAGCAGGCCGAGGAAAGCGACGTGGTGCGCAAGTTGTTCATGGCCAAGCTGGACGTGGACGAAGAAGTGGCTGACATCTTGATCGACGAAGGTTTCTCCACGCTGGAAGAAGTGGCCTATGTGCCCATCAGCGAGATGTTGGAGATTGACGCCTTCGATGAAGATACCGTCAACGAGCTGCGCAACCGCGCACGCGATGCGCTCTTGACGATGGAACTGGCCCGGGAAGAAAAGGTGGAAGAGGTGTCGCAGGATCTGCGTTCGCTCGACGGCCTGACCCCGGAACTGATCGGCAAGCTGGCCGAAGGCAATATCCACACGCGTGACGAACTGGCCGAGCTGGCCGTCGACGAACTTGTCGACATGGTTGGTCTCGGCGAGGAAGACGCCCGCGCGCTGATCATGAAAGCACGGGAACATTGGTTTAACTGAGGGACACGCTCACGTAACGCTTTTTCAGGCTACCTGAGCGCGCATTCCGCACACGACTGTCCCGACGTATAAACCGAGCATTGAAAGGGTTTGAATGGCAAGCACAACAGTTGCCCAACTGGCCGCAGAACTGAGCCGCAGCGCAGCTGCCCTGCTGGAACAATTGCAGGCAGCTGGGGTGGGCAAGGTGACGCCTGACGACATCATCACCGAATCCGACAAGACCAAGTTGCTGGATTACCTCAAGCGTTCGCACGGGGCGGCCGATGACAGCGCGCGCAAGAAGATCACGCTGACCAAGCGTGAGACTTCCGAGATCCGCCAGGCTGATTCCACCGGCAAGACTCGCACGGTGCAGGTCGAGGTGCGCAAGAAGCGCGTCCTGATCAAGCGCGACGAGGCTTCGCCCGAGGGCGCCGATGGCCACGACGTGGCCGACCTGCAGGTCGATGCGGCCGAGCAGGCGCGCCAGGAAGAGGAAGATCGTCAGCAGGCCGAGTTGCTGGCACGCCAGGAAGCCGAGTCGAAGGCACGCCAGGAGGCGGCTGAACGCGAGGAAGCCGAGCGCCGTGCCAAGCAGGAAGCACTGGAGGCGGAAGAACGCCGCCAGGCTGAGCTCGCCGCCCGCAAGGCGGAAGAGGAAGCCGCTGCCCTGCGCGCCGCCGCTACCGCCAAGGCGCCGGAAGACGACGACTCGCGCAAGAAGGCCGAGGACGAAAAGGTCCGTCTGGCCGCCGAGCGCGCTGCCGCGCAGAAGGCCGCCGACGATGCCAAGCAGGCTGCCGACAAGGCGCGTGCAGAGCAGGACGCAGCGCGCAAGCGGCGCGAGGCCGCCGAAGCCGAGGCGCGAGCCATTCAGCAGATGCTGAATGCGCCGGCGCGCGTGCTCAAGGCGCCGTCGGAACGCAAGGCCGAAGAGAAAAAGGCCGAGCAGACCGGTACCCTGCACAAGCCGGTCAAGGCACCGGGCACCGAAGTCAAGAAAGACGACAAGAAGCCCGCAACGACGACCACCACCGCCACCACCACCGTCGACAAGAAGACCGGCAAGGTAGTGAAGGCTGGTACGTCCTCGACGTGGCAGGACGAAGGCTCGAAGAAGAAGGGCAGCGGCCTGAAGACTCGCGGCGATTCGTCGGGTGGCGTTGGCGGCTGGCGCGGCGGTCCGCGCGGTCGTGGCAACCGTCACCAGCAGGATGATCGCGGCACCAATTTCCAGGCGCCGACGGAACCGGTGGTGCGCGAAGTGCACGTGCCGGAAACCATCTCGGTGGCGGATCTCGCCCACAAGATGGCCGTCAAGGCATCCGAGGTCATCAAGCAGATGATGAAGCTCGGCCAGATGGTGACCATCAACCAGGTGCTGGACCAGGAAACCGCCATGATCGTGGTGGAAGAAATGGGCCACAAGGCGTTTGCCGCCAAGCTGGACGATCCGGAAGCACTGCTGGTGGTGGGTGGCGAAGACCACACCGACGCCGAGCAGTTGCCGCGTCCGCCGGTGGTGACCGTGATGGGTCACGTCGACCACGGCAAGACCTCGTTGCTGGACTACATCCGTCGTGCCAAGGTGGCGGCGGGCGAAGCCGGCGGTATTACGCAGCACATCGGTGCCTACCATGTGGAAACCGAACGCGGCGTGATCACCTTCCTGGACACCCCGGGTCACGAGGCCTTCACGGCCATGCGTGCCCGTGGCGCCAAGGCAACCGACATCGTGATCCTGGTGGTGGCGGCCGACGACGGCGTGATGCCGCAGACGAAGGAAGCTATCGCCCACGCCAAGGCGGCGGGCGTGCCCATCGTGGTGGCGATCAACAAGATCGACAAGCCTGAAGCCAACCCGGACCGCGTCAAGCAGGAACTGGTGGCCGAGCAGGTGCTGCCGGAAGAGTACGGCGGTGATTCGCCGTTCGTTCCGGTATCCGCCAAGACCGGCGCAGGCATCGACGATTTGCTGGAGCAAGTGCTGCTGCAGGCCGAAGTGCTGGAACTGCGCGCTCCGGTGGATGCGCCGGCCAAGGGCCTGGTGGTGGAAGCCCAGCTGGACAAGGGCAAGGGCCCGATCGCGACCATTCTGGTCACCAGCGGCACGCTCAAGCGTGGCGACGTGGTGCTGGCTGGCAGCGCATACGGACGTGTCCGTGCCATGCTGGACGAAACCGGCAAGCCGACCAAGGAAGCGGGTCCCTCGATTCCGGTCGAGATCCAGGGCCTGTCCGAAGTGCCGGCCGCCGGTGAAGAAGTCCTGGTCCTGCCGGACGAGCGCAAGGCGCGCGAAATCGCGCTGTTCCGCCAAGGCAAGTACCGCGACGTCAAGCTGGCCAAGCAGCAGGCGGCCAAGCTCGAAACCATGCTGGAGCAGATGAGCGAAGGCGAAGTGCAGACGCTGCCGTTGATCGTCAAGGCCGACGTTCAGGGTTCGCAGGAAGCGCTGGTGCAATCGCTGCAGAAGCTGTCGACCGAAGAAGTGCGCGTGCAGATCGTGCACGGCGGCGTGGGCGGCATCTCGGAGTCGGACGTCAACCTGGCCACGGCCTCGAAGGCGGTCATTATCGGCTTCAACGTGCGTGCCGATGCTGGCGCGCGCAAGCTGGCCGAGAACAACGGCATCGATATCCGCTACTACAACATCATTTACGATGCGGTAGACGAGATCAAGGCGGCAATGTCGGGCATGCTGGCTCCGGAAAAGCGCGAAGTCACGCTGGGTACGGTCGAGGTGCGCCAGGTATTCCGTGTGCCGAAGATCGGTGCGGTGGCTGGCTGTATGGTCACCGATGGCATGGTCAAGCGTACCGCCCTGGTGCGGGTGCTGCGTAACAACGTGGTCATCCATACCGGCGAGCTCGATTCGCTCAAGCGCTTCAAGGACGACGTCAAGGAAGTCAAGCAAGGCTTCGAGTGCGGTTTGTCGATCAAGAACTTCAACGACGTTCAGGAAGGCGACCAGCTCGAAGTGTATGAAATCACCGAGGTGGCGCGCACGCTGTAAGGCGTGTTGCGGGCGGCGGGCCAACTGGCCCGCCGCTGCCCTTCTCGACAGAAGCGTATTGAATGGCCAAGAAAGGCAGTATCTCCTCCCGTAATCTCCGGATTTCCGACCAGATCCAGCGCGACCTGGCCGAGATGATCCAGCGTGAGCTGCGCGATCCCCGCCTGGGGCTCGTCACACTGCAGTCGGTCACGCTGACCCCCGACTACGCGCACGCCAAGGTGTACTTCACCGTGCTGGCGGCCGACGCCGCGGAAGTGGAAGGCATCCTCAACGAAAAGTCCGGCTACCTGCATTCGCTGCTCTACAAGCGGCTGCATATCCATACGGTGCCGACGCTGCGCTTTTTCCACGATACCTCGGTGGAACAGGCGATCGAGATGTCCAAGCTGATTAAAGAAGCGAACTCCACTCGCGCAAAAGAAGACTGAAAGACGGCCCGTGATTACGGGCCGTTTTCTTGTTCCCGCTTGTCTTGTTTCCGTTTGTAGCGCCGGGCTCGGAATCCCGCCGGCGCCACATTGCTCCCGTCATGACCGATCCCAAAAACAACCGCCCGCCCCGGCAGCCCCGCCGCGAGGTGCATGGTGTACTGCTGCTCGACAAGCCGCTCGGCCTGTCGTCCAACGATGCGCTGGTGCGTGCCAAGCGCCTGCTGCGCGCGCTCAAGGCCGGCCATACCGGCACGCTCGACCCGCTTGCCACCGGGCTGTTGCCGTTGTGCTTCGGCGAGGCGACCAAGTTTTCGCAGGACCTGCTTGAGGCCGACAAGACCTACGAGGCGGTCGTGCGCCTGGGCATCAAGACCACCACCGGCGATGCCGAAGGCGAGGCGATTGTGGAACGCCCGGTGACGTGTGACATCGAGGCACTGCGAGAAGCCATGACGCGCTTCGCGGGAGAAATCGAGCAGGTGCCGCCGATGCATTCCGCGCTGAAGAAAGACGGGCGCCCGTTGTACGAGTACGCGCGCGCGGGCCAGACTGTGGAGCGCGCGGCGCGCCGCGTCACCATCCACGAGATCACGCTGCTGGAGTGCGGCTTGCCGCAGGCACTCACATTCAGCATGCGCGTGACCTGCAGCAAGGGCACCTATATCCGCACCCTGGCCGAAGATATCGGCGAGGCGCTGGGCTGTGGCGCGCACCTGACCGGCTTGCGCCGCACCGCGGTTGGCGATCTGAGCCTGTCCGGCGCGGTCACGCTGGAGCAGATCGAACAGCACGGCGATGACGAACGCCCGGCGTTGCTGGCTCCGGTCGATGCCTTGTTGCAGCGCTGCGTTCCGGTGACGCTCGATGCGGCGGCGATGGGACGCTTCCTGCAGGGGCAGCGTATTGCGCAGCGCGACCTGCCCGCCGGCACCGCGCTGGCGGAGGGCGAGCTTGCCCGCGTCTATGGCGATGCACCGCAACGCCTGTTGGGTGTGGCACGCATGCGCGAAGGGGCGCTCCGTCCCGAGCGGCTGGTCAAGCTATAAGGCAGGCGGGGCACCCGACTCCGCTCCGTGTTGCATCGCGCAAAAAGGGCCGCTTCAAACAGCGAGAACCGCGGCGAAAGCGCGCAGGGTTGGCGCGATGCCTTTTCTTTGTGGCAGATATTTGTTTAAATATAAAATATCTGCCGCGCAACCCGGCGCATCCTGCGTCCGCGCAACCCGGCGCATCCTGCGTCCGGGCACACGCGGCACGACTGCAGAGTCTTCGTGAACCGCCTCTTCCTGCTCTTACGCGCGGCAACAGCCGCCTCGCTCGCT
Organism: Cupriavidus sp. SK-3; assembly: GCF_000611145.1. Lineage (NCBI taxonomy): Bacteria > Pseudomonadati > Pseudomonadota > Betaproteobacteria > Burkholderiales > Burkholderiaceae > Cupriavidus > Cupriavidus sp. SK-3. Next base: position 24,782 of record NZ_JFJV02000194.1, read on the forward strand.
GCCGCCCGGTACGCTGCCTGATCCGCCTGCATGCAAGGCGCTTCGAAGCGCAGCGCACCGGGCCGAACCTCGCTCCCCCCAGAAACCAAATGCCACACGCGTGACCACGTCGCGCGCGTTGACACCGGGAGTCGGCATGCGAAAGACAGTTTTCCTCACCCCCTGCGATATCGAACGCCTGAATGCGCTCGCCGCCGATCAACGGACGGCGGCGCTCCAGCGCAAGTCCATCCGCGAAGTCATCGGACGTGCCGTGGTCGGCGCCCCCGCCAACCGGCCGCGCGAGGTGGTCACGCTGAATGCGCCTTTTCTCTGCATTGAGGCGCGGCACCGCGAGCACTTTGTCTGGCGCATCGTCTACCCCGATGAGGCGGACTTCCGGCGCGGACAGCTGTCTGTCCTGTCGCCAGCCGGCATGGCGTTGCTAGGGACGCCGGCTGGGTGGCATGTTCGCCTGCCCGTCGCCGATGGTACGCAGTCAGTCGAATTCGTAGTGCAGGAAATCCTGCCGGCTTGAACCGGTAGGGGAGAGTCGAGCAGGTACGCCGGCGATTGGCGATTGGCGATTGGCGATTGGCGATTGGGGCCAGGCCGGTGCCTGCGAGGGCACCGGCCTGGCCCGGGGGCGCGAAGCACTCGCTTGGCTTAGTGCGCCCCGGCGGCGGAGGCGTCAAGTTCGCCTCCCTTTTTCGGCTTGGTCAGCCAGACGAAAACAATCAGCACGAAGAACAGCACGCCCGAGATCCAGAAGATGTCGTTGGCGCCGAGCATGGCCGCCTGCTGCGAAATGCTGCGCTCGATCTGACCCATGGCCTGGGCCTGGCTCATGCCCAACTGCGTCAGGTGATTCAACTGGTCGGCGTATGCCGGGTTGTAAGGGTTGACCTGTTCCACCAGTTGCGCGTGATGCATCGCGGTGCGGTTCTCCCAGATTGTGGTCGAGATCGAAGCGCCGATCGCGCCGAAGGTGATCCGCACGAAGTTGGAGACGCCCGAGGCCGACGGGATCTTCTCCGGCGGCTGGCCGGACAGGATGATCGAGGTCAGCGGGATAAAGAACATCGCCATCGCCGCACCCTGGATCAGCGTCGGGATCATCAGCGAGCGGGTATCGACCTGCAGGGTGAAGCCCGAACGCATGAGGCTGACCACGCCAAAGGTGATGAAGGCCACGGTGGCGACCCAGCGGGCATCCATCCTGGGCAGGTTCTTCCCGATCACCGGGGACAGCAGGATAGCGAAGATCCCGACCGGCGCCATCACGATGCCGGCATTGGTCGCCGTATAGCCGACGATGGTTTGCAGCCACAGCGGCAGGATCACCAGGTTGCCGAAGAACAGTCCGTACGCGACCGAGATGGCAACCACGCCCGCGCTGAAATTGCGCCCTTTGAACAGCGTGATATCCACGATCGGATGCTTTTCATAGCTCTCCCAGATGAGGAAGAACAGGAATCCGACAATGGCCACCACGGTCAGCACCACGATCGAGGTCGAGTGGAACCAGTCCAGCTCCTTGCCCTTGTCGAGCATGAGCTGCATCGACCCCACCCAGATCACCAGCAGCGCCAGCCCGATCCGGTCGATCGGCAGGATCTTGATGGGCGTTTCGCGGTCGCGGTAGATCGCCCAGGTGGCATAGGCAGCCCCAAGGCCCACCGGGATGTTGATGTAAAAGATCCACGGCCAGGTCATGTTGTCCGAGATCCAGCCGCCCAGCAGCGGCCCCATGATCGGCGCGACCAGGGTGGTCATGCCCCATAGCGCCAGCGCCATGGTGCTCTTCTGCGGTGGATAGCTCGATAGCAGCAGCGATTGCGACAGCGGGATCATGGGCCCGGCCACGGCGCCTTGCAGCACGCGCGCCGCCAGCAGGACTTCCAGGTTGGGCGCGACGCCGCACAGCCATGACGAGAGCACGAACAGCAGGATCGACGTGATGAACAGCCGTACCGCCCCGAAGCGCGTCGTCAACCAGCCTGTGAGCGGCACCGAGATCGCGTTGGCCACGGCGAACGAGGTGATGACCCAGGTGCCCTGGTTGGGCGCCACGCCGAGGTCGCCCGAAATCGCCGGAATCGACACGTTGGCGATGGACGAATCGAGCACGTTCATGAACGTGGCCAGCGACAGCGCGATGGTGCCGATGATCAGTTTGCCGCCCGAGAGCGGTACTGGCGCGGCAGGGCGCGCAGCCGGCGCGGGGGCGCCGGGAGCGGCGCCGTCGCGCGCGGGGATGGAGGTGGCCATGTTCAGGTGTTGGCGGGCTTGGCCGGAGCGGGAGCTGTAACCGGCGCTGCCATGGGTTCGGCCGCCTGGCGGCCGCCATTGTTCAGCGAGATGATGCGGGCGATCAGCGCGTCGGCGTCCTGCGCGACCTTTTCATAGACGTCGGTCTGCATCGGCCGGGCTACCGTGGTGCTGGACATCGCAGCGCCTTCTTCCTTGCGCACATCGACGGTCACGTTCATCGACAGGCCGACGCGCAGCGGGTGGTCCTTCAGCTGCTTCGGATCCAGCGCGATACGCACCGGCAGGCGCTGGACCACCTTGATCCAGTTGCCGGTGGCATTCTGCGCCGGCAGCAGCGAGAAGGCCGAGCCGGTACCGGCCGAGAAACCCTCCACCTTGCCGTTGTAAGTCACCTTGGATCCGTACAGGTCGGCCTCCAGCGTGACCGGCTGGCCAACACGCATATGCGTGATCTGCACTTCCTTGAAGTTGGCGTCGATCCACACCTGGTCCAGCGGCACCACGGCCATCAGCGGCGCGCCCGGTGCCACACGCTGGCCCACCTGCACCGAACGCTTGGCCACGTAGCCCGTCACCGGCGCCGGCAGGGTCGAGCGCGCGAACGCGAGGTAGGCGGCGCGCAGGTTGGCCGCGGCACGCTGCACATTGGGATGCTTCTCCACCGTGGTCTGGTCGGTCAGCACCTTGTTGGACGCCAGTTGCTCGCGTGTTGCCGACAGCGCCGACTGGGCTGCCGTCAGCGCCGTCTGGGCGTGCGAAATTTCTTCACCCGACACCGCGCCGGAGTTGGCGATGGCCATGCGCCGCCTGAGGTCTTCCTTCGCCTTGGCCACGTCGGCCTCGCGCATCGCCACGTTGGCTGCCAGCGAACCGTTGTTGACGTAGAGGGTGCGGACCTCGCGCACGGCTTGCGCCAGCTGCGCTTCGGCTTGTTCCAGGGCGACCTGCGAGTCGGCGCGGTCGAGCTGGATCAAGGGCTGACCGGCAGTGACCAGTTGCGTGTCGTCGGCCGCGATCGAGATCACGGTGCCGCCCACCAGCGGCGTAACCTGCACGACATTACCCGCTACATAGGCGTCGTCGGTGCTTTCGAAATGGCGCGCGTACAGGCCCCAGTAAACGCCGTAGCCCACGCCGGCCACTACTACCGCGGCGGTCAGGGAAAGCAGCAGGCGCTTGCGCTTGCCGTTGTTGTTGACGGGGGCCGCCTGGGAGGCGGGAGTCTGGGCCGCTTGCTTGTTATCGCTCATGATCGTCTTTGAAGAATGCTGTCGGTACCGTTGGTCTGTTCTTGTTGTCTGTGCCTGCGCTGCGAGGGCGGGCTCAGCCGCGTGCCTCGGCCGGCTTTTGCGTGCCTTCGGCTTGTTCCTGGTAGCCCCCGCCGAGCGCTTTCATCAGGCCCATTTGCAGATCCAGGCGGCGCGCCTGCAGGTCGGTGGCAAGGCGGCGCTGCTGCAGCACATTGCTTTCGGCATTGAGCACGGTGAGCTGCGTGCCCAGTCCGGCCTTGTAGCGGATGGTGGCCAGCGAGTAAGCCCGCTCGGCCAGGGCCAGTGCTTCGCGCTGGGCCGTGATCTGCGTGTCCACGCTGCGGATGCTGGCGACCGTATCGGCGGTTTCGCGCAGCGCGTCGACCAGCGTCTGGTTGTAGTTTGCTGCGGCGAGGTCGTATTGCGCGTACTTGCCCTTCAGGTTGGCGCGCAGCTTGCCACCCTGGAAAATCGGCAGGCGGATGGCCGGGCCGATGCCGAAGGTGCGGCTGATGCTCATCAGCAGGTTGGAGGGGTCCAGCGAGGCGACGCCGGCGAAGGCGGTCAGGCTGACGGCGGGCAGGAATTCCGCGCGCGCCACCTCGATATCCTTGCTGCTGGCCTCGACGCGCCAGCGGGCTGCAACCAGGTCGGGGCGGCGGCCCAGCAAGTCGATGGTGAGGTTGTCCGGCAGTTGCGGCGTGTCTTGCGCCAGGATGGTCGGGCGCTGGATCGCCAGGCCGCGGTCCGGGCCCTTGCCCAACAGGGCGGCGAGCTGGTTGCGCACCAGCGTGATGTCTTCGTCCACGCGCAGCAGGTCGGTCTGCGCCGAAGCCACCGTGCCGCGTGCCTGGGTGGTTTCCACCTGGGTATCCAGCCCGGCGCTGAGACGCTCGCTCGACAACTGGGTCAGGCCGCGCCGCTGGGCGATGGCGCGCTCGGCCACGTCGCGTTGCGCGTACAAGGCGGCAAGGCGCGCGTAGGCGCGGGCCACGGATGTGGTCAGGATCAGGCGCGAGGCCTGGCTTTCGGCCTCGATGGCGCGATCATCGGACAGCGCGGCTTCAAGCGCCGCGCGATTCTTGCCCCAGAAATCGAAGTCGTAAGACAGGCCGGCCTGCAGGCGTGTCTGGTTTTGCCACGAACCGGCCAGGCGAGTACCTGCGAACAGATCGGTCTCGGAAAAGCGCTGGCGTAGCAGGCTGCCTTCGAAGTCGACCTGCGGATACAGCGCGCTGCGGGTAGCGTCGGCCATCGCGCGCGAGGCTTCCACGCGGGCGAATGCGGCTTGCAGGTTAGGGCTGTCCTTCACCGCCTCGTCGACCAGGCCGCGCAACTGCGCATCCTTGAACTGGTCGATCCAGTCGAGCGAGGGCCATTGGCCGTGCTGCGCGGGCAGGGACTGGGCGCTGGCAAGGGCGCCAGGGGCGGTGACCGTCTGCGTGCTGTGCGAATTGCCGAACGCAGCGCAACCCGCAAGAACCGCGGCCGCGAGCGCCGTCAGCGCCAGCGTGCCGGCCCGGCGGCCCACCGCGCTTGCGCGCGGCGACAGGGCGAAAGAGGAGAGAGCTTGATTCATCTGGGTGCGGAACGACAGAGCCTTGTTGTTTGTTCTTTTATTCGAGAGGTCGGGGCGGCGGCGGCCGGGAGGCTTGGCAAAGGCGCGTCTGTTACGCCGGCTAGCCGCTGTTGTTGCTGATGATCCGGTGCAGCATCGAGCGGAAGGTCTGCAGCTCGGTATCGGAAAAGCCCTTGAAATGCCGGTTCAGCACGCGGCAGTAGATCCGGGGCAACTCGTCCACCAGGATCCGGCCGGCGGGCGTGATCGACAGGTCGACCACCCGCCGGTCGGCATCGCTGCGCTGGCGCTCGATCAGGCCGCGTTTCTCCATGCGGCTGAGCAGGCGCGTGACAGAACCCATGTCCGTGTTGAGTTCCCGGCCCAGGTCGGTCACCGTGCTGCCACGGCCAGCGGCCAGCATCATCAGGCAGGTTGCCTGGGCATGTGTGATGTCCAGGCCGGTCACCTCCTGCTCCACCTCGTGCGACAACACGTTCTTGGCGCGTGCCATCAGGTAGCCCACGCTTTCGCCCATGCAATATTCGGCCGGGTCGAAGGGGTGGGTGTCATCGGGAGTGGATTGGGTCTGCTCGGACATCTCGCTCGGGTGCTTGTCGCTGCAATGTTTGTCGTGGCAACTATATGTTCACGATTTGCTAATCGCAAGGAGGGCAATTTGTTATTGCTAATGACGCAATAATCCAAATCCAGTCGAGCGGGGTGGGTAAGAAGCCTCCGAATGTCGGCCTCGGGTTTTGCGCCGCAGCATGCTATAATTTCGGGTTATCTTTTGATGCTCAGCCCCCAAAGCGAGACGCTGCAATGACCCGCGCCATCCGCAATATCGCCATCATCGCTCACGTCGATCATGGCAAGACCACTCTGGTCGACCAACTCCTGCGCCAGGCAGGCACCTTCCGCGACAACCAGCAAGTGGTCGAGCGCGTGATGGATTCGAACGACATTGAAAAGGAACGCGGGATCACCATCCTCGCGAAGAATTGCGCTGTCGAATACAACGGCACCCATATCAATATCGTCGACACCCCTGGCCACGCCGACTTCGGCGGTGAAGTGGAGCGCGTGTTGTCGATGGTCGACGGCGTGCTGCTGCTGGTCGACGCCGTTGAAGGCCCGATGCCGCAGACCCGTTTCGTCACGCGCAAGGCGCTGGCGCTGGGCCTGAAGCCGATCGTGGTCATCAACAAGGTCGACCGTCCGGGCGCGCGTCCGGAATGGGTGATCAACCAGACTTTCGACCTGTTCGACAAGCTGGGCGCTACCGACGAACAGCTCGACTTCCCGGTGATCTACGCTTCGGGCCTGAACGGCTACGCCGGCCTGACCGACGACGTGCGCGAAGGCGACATGAAGCCGCTGTTCGAGACGGTGCTGTCCAAGGTGCCCGTCCGTGACGACAACCCGGATGGCCCGCTGCAGCTGCAGATCATCTCGCTTGATTACAACAGCTATGTCGGCAAGATCGGCGTGGGCCGCATTTCGCGTGGCCGCGCTCGCTCGCTGCAAGACGTGGTGGTCAAGTTCGGCCCCGAAGGCAACCCCATCAAGGGCCGTATCAACCAGGTGCTGAAGTTCCAGGGCCTGGAGCGCGAAATCGTGGCAGAAGCCGAAGCCGGCGACATCGTGCTGATCAACGGCATCGAAGAGCTGGGCATCGGTTGCACCGTGTGCGCACCGGACGCGCAGGACGCGCTGCCGATGCTGAAGGTGGACGAGCCCACGCTGACCATGAACTTCTGCGTCAACACCTCGCCGCTGGCAGGCCGCGAAGGCAAGTTCGTGACCAGCCGCCAACTGCGCGAGCGCCTGGACCGCGAACTGAAGTCGAACGTGGCGCTGCGCGTGGCCGAGACCGGCGACGACACCATCTTCGAAGTGTCGGGCCGCGGTGAACTGCACCTGACCATCCTGCTGGAAAACATGCGCCGCGAAGGCTACGAGCTGGCCGTGTCGCGCCCGCGCGTGGTGTTCAAGGAAATTGACGGCGTCAAGCACGAGCCGTATGAACTGCTGACCGTGGACGTCGAAGACGGCCACCAGGGCAGCGTGATGGAAGAACTGGGCCGCCGCAAGGGCGAACTGCTCGACATGGCATCGGACGGCAAGGGCCGCACCCGCCTCGAGTACCGCGTTCCGGCACGCGGCCTGATCGGCTTCCAGGGCGAGTTCCTGACGCTGACGCGCGGCACCGGCCTGATCAGCCACATCTTCGACGACTACGCGCCCGTGCGCGAAGGCGGCCTGGGTGAGCGCCACAACGGCGTGCTGATCTCGCAGGACGACGGCGATGCCGTGGCCTACGCACTGTGGAAGCTGCAGGACCGCGGCCGCATGTTCGTCAAGCCGGGCGATGCGCTGTACGAAGGCATGATCATCGGCATCCATAGCCGCGACAACGACCTGGTCGTGAATCCGATCAAGGGCAAGCAGCTGACCAACGTGCGCGCCTCCGGTACCGACGAAGCCGTGCGCCTGGTGCCGCCGATCCAGATGTCGCTGGAATACGCGGTGGAATTCATCGCCGACGACGAGCTGGTCGAGATCACGCCGAAGAGCATCCGCCTGCGCAAGCGTCACCTGAAGGAGCACGAGCGTAAGCGTGCTTCGCGCGAAACCGCGTAAGCGTTTCGCCGCGGGCAGACTGCCCATGAAAAACCGCGCCTTGTGCGCGGTT
>NZ_JFJV02000194.1:32551-35242 GCF_000611145.1 Cupriavidus sp. SK-3
TTTTTTGTTGCCCGTTTTCCGGGGTTATCGGGGCTATCGGGGCTGCCGGGCATCCTGGCTGCGATCCGCTCCAAACGCCGCGCCGGGCGGCGCCAGGTTGGCGGCCGCTTCGCGCGGATTGCGCCACTCCGGCGGCTTCCAGAGATGGCGCGGGTCCCGGTGGCGCCATGCGTCGGCGAACATGTCGCGCCATTCGTGGAAGGTGAGGATGAGTGGGTTATGGCTGGCAATGCCTCGGGTTATGCCGTACTCGGGCGGCGCTTGCTCAGGCACGAAGGATCCGAACATCCGGTCCCACACGGTCAGCACGCCCGCATAGTTGCGGTCGATGTACTGCGGGTTCCTGGCATGGTGGACACGGTGGACCGAGGGCGTATTGACCAGCCATTCAAGCCGGTGCCAGCGGCCGCCCAGCCGCGTATGCACAAAGAACTGGAACGCGAGGTTCAGCCCCACCGCCAGGATCACCCAGTCGGGCGTGAAGCCGATCAGCGCCAGCGGAATCCAGAAGAGCCACATTCCCGAAAGCGGATAAGTCAGGCTCTGCCGGAAGGCCGTGGAGAAATTCATGCCCTCGGAGGAATGATGGGTGACGTGCGAGGCCCACATCCAGCGCACCCGATGGCTGGCGCGATGAAACCAGTAATAGAGAAAGTCCTGCAATAGCAGCAGCAGAAGAAACGACCACAGGGTTTGCGGCATCGCCTTCAACCCGTGCTGGTAGCTCCAGGTGTAGGCCGTGCGCACCATCAGCCACAGGAAAAAGGCATCCGACGCCTGATGCATCAGCGCCAGCGCCGCGTTGGAAACGGTATCGCGCAAGCTGTAGACGGCGGAATCGCGCCGCGCCCAGTACCACGCCTCCGCGCCGATGGTCAGCAGGAAGACCGGCGCGAACGCCAGCAGGATCAGGCCGGGATCGATTGTTGACGGTTTCATCCGGGCAATGTTGCGCGATTCAGGGTGTTTTGTCTGGAGGCGATCCTCTATACGCCCGTGTGGCGTTGCCAAATGCGCACGTCGATGCACTCGGTAATGCTTGTGGCGCACATTTGCATTCCTGATCATTTTGCACGACTGAATATCCATGCGCGTGGGGTCAAGCCGGCAGGCGCGGCGCCGTTATAGCAGGGCGGCTGAAAACAGAGCCGCGTCAGCGCTAATTCCAACGGGGAGCCCTCATGTTTCGCAACACCACCATCGGTACGAGATTGTGGATTTTGACTGTTGTTAGCAATATGTTGTTGCTGGTTGTCGGTGCCGTAGGCTGGCTCGGCATGTCGCGCAGCAATGACGCCACTCGCCAGATCTACCAGCAGCAGCTCGCCGCCGCCGTGAATCTGGCAGAGGCACGCTCGAACCAGTTGCTCGTTCGCGTCTTGCTCGACCAGGCCACCTTTGCCGCCGACCCGGCCGATGCGCGTGCGCGTGCCGCTACCGCAGAGGGCTTTGCGCGCCAGTCGGACGCTGCCTGGAAGGCTTACCTGGCGCTGCCGCGCTCGCCGGAGGAAACCAAGGCCGCCGAGGAAGTCGCCGCCAGGCGCGAAGCGTTGTTCACGCAAGGCGTCTCACCGATGATCGCAGCGCTGCATCAAGGGGACCGCGAGGCCGTGATGCGTGCCGTGCTGGACACCATTCCCAAGCTCGATATCGCTTTCACCGCCGTCAACACCGAGCTGGGCAGGCTACAGGTCGCCAGCGCGGAGGCGGTCTATCACGGTTCGCAGGAGCGCTACACCACGTTGCGCTCGCTCTCGATTGGCGTGCTGGCGCTCGGACTGTGCTTCAGCACGGTGGTGGCCTGGCGCTTGCGCCGCTCCATCGTGGGCCCCCTCGATGCGGCCATCGCACGCTTCGAACGTATCGCGGCCGGCGATCTTGGCGCTAAGTCCGGTGGCGCGGGTTTGAGCGCCGAGGGCGAGCGCAGCGAGACAGGCCGCATGCTGGCCATGCTCGGCCGCATGCAGGCGAGCCTGGCCGCGATGGTGAGCGATGTGCGCGGTGGCGCAGACTCGATTGCCGCCGCCAGCAAACAGATCGCCAGCGGCAACAGCGATCTCTCGCAGCGCACCGAGCAGCAAGCCGCGTCGCTGGAAGAGACCGCATCCAGCATGGAGCAGCTCACGGGCACGGTACGCCAGAACGCCGACAGCGCGCGCGAGGCCAACGACCTTGCCAGCGATGCCACCGGCCTGGCGGAGCGCGGCAGCGACGCTGTGGCGCGGGTGGCAAGCACGATGCAAGCCATTGACGCCAGCGCCAACAAGATCGTGGACATCATCGACGTGATCGAGAAAATTGCGTTCCAGACTAATATCCTCGCGCTCAACGCAGCGGTGGAGGCTGCGCGAGCCGGCGAGCACGGGCGCGGCTTCGCGGTGGTGGCGGGTGATGTGCGCGATCTCTCGCAACGTTGCGCGGGCGCTTCCAAGGAGATCCGCACGCTGATCGGCGATTCGGTGTCCCGGGTGCGCGCCGGCGGCGAGATGGTGGATCAGGCGGGGCAGGTGATGCAGGAGATGGTAAATGCGGTGCGGCGCGTGAGCGGCATCATGGGCGGCATCAGCTCGGCCTCCGACGAGCAATCGCGCGGGATCGAGCAGGTCAACCAGGCGGTGGCGCAGATGGACGGCATGACCCAGCAGAACGCCGCGCTGGTCGAGCAGGCGGCAGCCGCCGCAGCATCGCTGG
>NZ_JFJV02000194.1:35255-37333 GCF_000611145.1 Cupriavidus sp. SK-3
GAAGACCAGGCGCAGCGCCTGACCGGGCTGATGTCGGCGTTCCGGGTGGCCTGAGAGGATGGCGCGCGGCGGCGCTGAACGGCACGCCGCGCGCCATGCGCCGGCGGGTGCGGCATGCGGCGCGGCTGGTGTAAAGTTGCGGGTTGCATTCGCGGAGAAAGAGACATGACTGAATTGGTCGCAAGCGAGATTCGCGGCGGTATCGGCTACCTGACGCTGAACCGGCCCCAGGCGCTCAACGCGCTTTCGCTGGAGATGATCCGCGCCATTACCACGGCGCTCAATGACTGGGCGGTGGCGCCCGAGGTGGTGGCGGTGGTCATCGCCGGCGCTGGCGGCAAGGCCTTTTGCGCCGGCGGCGACATTCGCTTCTTCCATAAGGCCGCGCAGGCCGGCGATCCTTCGCTCGACCAGTTCTTTGTCGAGGAGTACGCGCTCAATCACCTGATCCACCGGTATGCCAAGCCCTATATCGCGTTGATGGATGGCGTGGTGATGGGCGGCGGCATGGGCATCTCGCAAGGTGCGCGCCGCCGGCTGGTGACCGAGAGGACCAAGATGGCCATGCCCGAAACCAATATCGGCCTGTTTCCCGACGTGGGCGGCGGCTGGTTCCTGTCGCGCACGCCAGGCCGCCTGGGCGAATACCTGGGCCTGACCGGCGCCATGATCCATGCCGCCGACGCACTGCATGCCGGCCTGGCCGATGCCTACCTGCCGACCAATGCGATGGCCGAGCTGGTGGACACCCTGCGTGCCCGCGACTTCGCCGATGGCGACGCTGTGCTGGCATGCATCGACGGGGCCACCGCCGCGCACCGTGCCGCCTGCCCGCCGGGGGAGAGCCAGCTGGCCGCGCTGCAGGAAGATATCGACCGTCTGTTCGCCGCCGCCTCGGTGATCGACATCCTCGCTGCGGTCAGCGATGCCGGCTCCGACTGGGCCGCGCAGACAGCCGCCATGCTGCGCGCACGCTCGCCGCTGATGCTGAATGTCACGCTGGAGCAAATCCGCCGCGCCCGCACCATGTCGCTGGAAGACGAACTGCGCATGGAGCTGGACATGATGTACTACGTGTTCCGTCACGGCGATGGCGTCGAGGGCATTCGTGCGCTGGCGGTCGACAAGGACCATGCGCCCAAGTGGCAGCCCGCGCGCCTGGATGAGGTAAGCCGCGAACGCGTGCGCGCCTTCTTCGACAGTCCCTGGGCGCGCGGCGGACATCCCCTAGCGTCGCTGTAGGCACGTGCCGGGCGGTTCCTTTCCCGCAAATGGATTAGAGTGTCGTCTGGACCTGCCGCTGCGCGCAGCACGCTGTCTGTGCCGACCAGGACGGTTGTGTCCTGCCACCCATGGTGCAGTGAACGAGAAAGGAATCGCGATGAGTACTCCCCGTGACGTAGCCGTACTGGTAGGCAGCCTGCGCAAGGACTCCTTCAACCGCAAGCTCGCGCTGGCGCTGGCCGCGCTGGCGCCGGCAGGCATCAAGCTCGAGATCGTCGAGATCGGGCAGCTCCCGCTGTACAACCAGGATGAAGACGCGAGCCCGCCCGCGCCGTGGGTGGTCTTTCGTGATCGCATCCGCCGTGCCGACGCCGTGCTGTTCGTGACGCCGGAATACAACCGCTCGGTACCGGCGGCACTCAAGAATGCCATTGACGTCGGCTCCCGCCCCTACGGCAAGAGTGCCTGGGACGGCAAGCCGGGCGGTGTGATCAGCGCGTCGCCGGGCGCCGTCGGCGGTTTCGGCGCCAATCACCACCTGCGCCAGTCGCTCGTCTTCCTCAATATCCCCGTGCTGCAGCAGCCGGAAGCCTATATCAGCGGTGTCGATAAACTGTTCGACGAACAAGGCGGCATCGCCAACGAATCCACTCGCGGCTTCCTGGGCAAATACCTGACAACCTTCGAAGCCTGGATCGAGCGCAACGCACCGCGCTGATACTGGCAGGGGGCCGTCTTTGACTTCAGGCCCCTGACTTTGAAGTCTTTGACGTCAAGCAACAGGAATCAACGTCAACCACACCCCAAAAAGCACTGACGCCCGCTGCCGACAGGGCAGCGGGCGCGGGGGGGAG
>NZ_JFJV02000194.1:37358-38046 GCF_000611145.1 Cupriavidus sp. SK-3
AGAATATCGCTGCCTTGCGCTTCTGATTCTGCTTACTTGCGCTTGATGTCCCCGGCCGGCCGCTCCTGCGTACCTGCCAGCGGCTGGCCTGGAAAGCCCCCCGGATAGCTGATGACGCGCATGCCTCCCCCTGCCTTGCGGGGCGTCCATGCATGCCCGGCGCGAACTCTCGCGCCGCCTGTGATTGCCACCATGGCTTCCTTGTCGAGATCCACGCTGTCTGGCAAATCCTTGATGACGATGACGGCCATGACTTCCTCCTGCTTGATGGCGAGGGCCGGGTTGTCCAGCGCTCGCCGGGTGGGTGCGGGTGATGCGGCAAGCCCATCCAGATCAGTATAGGCCACGGGTTTTACCTCCGAGGCACTGCCTTTGCATGCGCAACGGCCGTGGAAACCGCAGGGGTTTCCACGGAGCCTGGCGCATTTCGTTCAAACCTTGGCGTGGGTGGCGGCCCATTGCGACGGGTTGACGTCGATGCTCAGCGGGCCGAAGCCGGAGCCGATCACGCCGACGTTGTTGAGCGTGTTCACGTTGATGCTTTGCAGCTGGGCGATGTTCTGGTTGACGTTGACATTGACGTTGGCCACAGGGCCCAGTCCTTGCAGCCAGGAATTTCCGCCGCGCACCGCGGTCATGGACTTGCTGTCGAGTTCTTGGGTCAGGGCGAGGTCGCGCACGATGATGG
>NZ_JFJV02000195.1:0-24372 GCF_000611145.1 Cupriavidus sp. SK-3
TGCGTTTCGTGAGGGACAATTTCGGGCATGCATCGATTTCTACCACCAGCGCTTACCTGCACACGGAGGACGATGCGCGGCATGAGGCCACGCAGGAACGCCACCGGATCGGGTGGACGCGCGAAACGTGACGGGCGCCCACCCTGGCCAGGATGCCTGGTTTGTGGTTTGGCCAATGCCACGCCGCGGCGTGGGCGACAAAGCGAGTCGCGAGGGACTGCTACAATCGCACGACGTTTTTAATGGCTAAGCACGATGGGCTTCGAACAACTGGCGGCATTGAAGGAACAACTGGCAAAGCAAGCCAAGGCCGCGCCACGGGCCAAGACGCGTCGCGCACCGCCGAAGGCTTCGGCCCGCCCAGCGAAGCCCGTTAATGAGCCCGCTAAGCCCGTCGATCCGGTGCTGCAGGCCATCGCGAAGCTGCAAAAGCACTTCCCGCAAACCTTTCCGAAGAGTCCGGCACCCAAGGTACCGCTTAAGATCGGTATCTTCGAGGACCTCGTCCCGCACGCGCAGGAACTTGGCCTGACGGATCCGGCATTGCGCGATGCAATCCGCACCTGGTGCCGCGGCACCCGCTACTGGGCCTGTCTGGTGGAAGGCGCACCGCGCGTGGATCTGGCGGGTCAGGCGGCGGGACACGTGGCCCAGGCCGATGCGAAGCGGGCGCAGGGACTGCAAGCCCAACGTGCGGCTCGCGCGTTATCTCGCCCCGAAACCGCGTCGAAACCCAGCTGAACTGGGATAGGCGCCCGCCTTGTCGGCGCGGACGTCGGGCGACCACAGATTCCAGGGCTGCATACACAAGCGTCGGCACGATGACGAACACACGCGAGCCCGCCCGGGTTCAACGCAAGGCCGTCGCCGACCACAGTGTCGTGGATGGTGAGGGAGTGGCCAAACGCGGGGGCGCCTCTTATACCTTACAGTCCACAAGCGCATATGGCATGATCTTCCGCCCAAGGGGATACCACCGCCTGAAATTGCTTATGTCCTCGCCGTTGAGAACGGCACATCGAACCTGCAGTAGTCCATTGGCTCCAGCAATCGTCCATCGCATGTGCCCGTTCCTTTTCATGCGCTGGCCAATGACATAGTCGACTACCGATTCTGCTCCCGCGCTTGAAATTGGCAGCCCTTGTGCTCGCCGCGGCCGATAGTTAGCTAGATAGCGAGAGCAACAGCGCAGGTAACGAATCACGCGCCCTAGTGGATTGCGAGCGCCAACCCAACCTGTGTCGCGTCGCAGCGACTCCAGCCTCTCCAAACACCGCTTCGCCTCACCGTGCCATAAGAGCCATTTCGCTTTGAGCACGCGTTCACGCAGCCGATTTTTCGAGTATGCATCAGTGCCACGCAGACCTCGGAGTGCCATGAGGAGGTTTTCGAACCGCATGCCAATGTGATACCAGTCCAGCACGCGGGCCGTTGCCGATGGCAACTTGCACGCAAAACTAATGTCATCGCCGCCATCACTGATGACTGTGACTGGGGCCTGGGGCCCAATTCCAGCACTGCGCAGCAGATTTCGGCGAGACTGATCCATCCATTACCTCAATATGGCTGAACTCAGAGAAAAGGGGGCAGGACCATTCGACATCGCCATCCAGCGATTTCGCGCTGCGTACGCCCCCCCTTTGATTGTGCGGGCGGTTTACCACTCCCCGCGCCGGTGGTTGGTCACCCATCGATGCATACCGACGATGTTGAGCGTCTTCATGGTGCTGAAGGCAGTCCACTGTTGCACCTCCTCGCTGAACTTGACGTTGCGATAGAGCTGGTCCCACGACTGCCCCGCACGGACCAAATTCAGCACCTGCTGATGTAGGTCGACGATGTAGTCGCGCAGCGCGGCCTGGTCGGCCTTGGTGGCTGGCGTGTAGTGACCGACATCGATGATGTCGACGTCCTGCTTGGCGACCCAGTCGAGCGTTTCAACCCAGCCCGGATAGTAGAAGTCAAGGAAGTCGTTGTAAGGCATCGACTTGCTTTCGCAGACATCAGTGCACTGTAGCGCCTTGTACTTGGGAAACAGCACCATTGTCATGCTGTCTGAATGGCTCGGTGCCACGCGATGCAGCAGCACGGTCTCGCCGCCCAGGTCGATGCGCATGTCGGTATCGAACACCCGGTTCGGCACGGCAGTAGGAATCTTCTCGCCGACGATGGGCTCAAGTGCGCGTTGGTTGGCAACCACGATCGCGCCGTCCTGCTGGAACACCTGGCCCCCACTGATGTGGTCGGCGTGCCCGTGGGTATAGACCACGTACTTCACGGGAACGTTGAAGCGCTTCTTGATCTCGTCGCGCAGCCAGCCTGCCGTGCATGTCATGGCGGGATCAATGACCAGCGCACCTTCCTTCGTGACCAGCACGAAACCGCTGTGTACAGCCAGACCGGCTCCGGTGGTATGACGATAAAGATTGCCCTTGATCTGAACCAGGTCGCGCGGGTTGTCGGGGCAGGCCGCTGCCGTGAAATCTTCAAGCATGGGGCGATTGCGATACGTCGACAAATCGACCGTCACCCCCGTGTCGCTCGCGGCAACGGCCAAGTGAAACGGGAGACTGACGATCACAGCCACGAGCAATCGATGAAATAGGCGCATGGAAATTTTCCTTTGGTGTCAAAAGACCATGGGTGACTGAAATTCAGCTTCGTACCCATGGCTGTCGTGAGCGATAGATTCTTCAGGCATCGGTATCACCAACTCCGCGCATCGAATGTTCATTTCTGATAACCACCCATTCCTGGCCCGGTGCGTATTACCCATGTGTTTCAGAAGAGTCTAGTCGAACACACGCCTTGCGGGAATGACCATTGTTGGCAATACTTTGTCCTGCTGAGTAGGACAATATGATGGGTTCGCTGAAGAGGTGCGACGTGGACAGGCTTGAAGATTTGTTGTTCTTCGCTGAGATCGTGGATCACGATGGCTTTTCCGCGGCTGCGCGCAATCTGGGGCTACAGCGCTCCAAACTAAGCCGGCGCATTGCCTGGAACAGCGCATGGGCGTCCGCTTGCTGCAGCGCAACACCCGCGAAGTCGACAGTGCCGTGAGCCGTGCCCCCGCGTGCAACTGCCTTGTCTCGCCACCGGCAAGTTGACAGCGCCACTCGTAGAACCCGAGCGCGCCGTTCAGCGTGGACAGGCACGTGCTTTCGCCGAGGCACCTGTCGGCTTGGGGCCGCTTCAGCCGCCTCCCACGCGGGCGCGGATATAGGCCGCGACCTGCTCAAGCACCTGGCTCAGATGCGTCTGCAGCGTGGCAAATCCCTCGTGTTTCGCAAAGCGCGCTTCGTCAAGATAGAGCGCCCGGTTGATCTCGATCTGCAAGCTGTGCCGCCCGCGTGCCGGGTCCGAGTAGGCCGCGACCAGTTGCGCGCCCTTGTAGGGAGTATTCACGCCAACCTCGTAGCCCAGGCCGCGCAGCGCGTCCACCACGACCGCGACAAAGTCCGTCGAGCAGCTCTTGCCGTCGCGGTTGCCGATGACAAAGTCAGGCCGCATGGCGCCATTGTCGATATTCATCGCATTGCCGCGTGATTTCATCGAGTGGCAGTCGATATGCCAGACGGCGCCGAAACGGGCGTGCCGCGCTTCGATCAGGCCGGCCAATGTGGCGTGGTACGGATCGTAGTAGGTCGCAAGAAGGCGCTCCACCAGTTCGGGCGACAACTTGCCGTTGTAGACAGGCACGCCGGGCAACGCAAAGCGGCGCAGCACGCCCATGCCCCGGCGCGCCTTGTCGCTTGGATGGATCGGGTAAGGCAGTTCGCCATCGACCAATTCGGGATCGATGTCGTCGCGGGCGCGGTTGACGTCGACCAGCCAGCGCGGAAACGCGGCGTTCAGCAGCGCGCCGCCAACTTCAGGCGCGTGCGCGAACAGTTCGTCGACATAAGCATCCCAGCCGGTCAGGAGCGCGGATGGCTCCGCGGCCAGCGGCAGCGACTCGGTATGGCGCAGGCCGCTGTGCGGGGAGTCGACCACCAACGGCAGGATAGGCGCGGCGGGGTCGACAAGAAGATAGGACGGATTCATGAATGCAGGAGAGTGGGCTTTGGAATAGCCACCCCGGCCGGCAACGCCCTGCAGGCCGGGGCGGTGAATCAGAACTTGTGCTGGATGCCGATGCCGTAGGTGGTGACAAGATTGCCGGCCACCCGCGAGTTCGGATCCTCGCGGTCGAAGAACACGTAGGGCATGGTGCGCTTGCTGAGGTTATAGCCGTAACCGGCCTGCAGCTTGCCGAGCCTGCCGCCGCGATCGCTCTGCACCTCGCGCTGCATGTAGTTGACGGTCACGGTATGCGGGCCGCGCGGCACCGACATCCCCACCAGCCAATAGCCGACATTGTCGCGCGTGCTGGCGGTGGCGGCGTAGCGGTCGCGCCCGTACACGCCGTACACGCTGGCCACGCCGAAGTCGTATGTCACGACGGCCTGCACCTTGTCGCGGAAATCGTTGGCCACCAGGCCACCGGTCTTGGTGTCGCGCGAGTAACCCAGCCCCGCGCCGAAGTTGCCTGCCGAGTAGCTCAGGCCAACGTCGTACTGCTTGAAGTCGTCCTCGGCCTTGACCGGCGACTTGGCATTGGGCGTGGCCGGATCGGGGCCGGCCAGGTCCATGCGCGCACGCAGCACGAAACCGGCAAGGTCCGGCGACTGGTAGCCCAGCGCATTGGAGACGCGGTTGCGCGCATTCAGCACCTTGGTGCCGATCGCCGTGGCGCCCGCGTCATGGATCACGAACTCGGTGAACTGGGTGATCTGCGAGTAGATCGGCGAGCCCACCGGCGTGGCCGAGTCGAGGCGCCCGAGCGCCAGCGCGCCGAAGCCGCTGGTCAGGCCGACATAGGAGTTGCGGAATACCGGCGTGGTCGACGCGCCCGAATCGGCCGAGAAGCCCTGCTCGAGGCCGAACACCGCCCGCATGCCGCCGCCCAGCTCTTCGCTGCCGCGCATGCCCCAGCGCGAGGCATTGTCGACCATCTGGTACGCCGAACCGCCCGGCCCCTTCTGGATTTCCACATCGGTATCGACACGCCCATAGAGCGTGACGCTGGTCTGCGCGCCGGCGGACATGGCCACGAATGCGCCGCCGATGCAGGCCTGCTTGATCAGGTTGACTGATTTCATCTTTCTTCTCCTCTCCTCATAAACAACTTGGCGCCGCGGTTGCCCGCGCTCGGCGCAAGGCGCGAACGTCCCCTTCCGTCCTGCCCGCAGGCAGGACGGATACGTTGGCTCGTTGCAAGGGATGCGTCCGCGCGCTTGCGGCCGGGCTTTAACTAGTCATTGAGATGGCAGGCGGACATGCGCCCGCCGATATCTCGCAGCATGGGCACCTCGGCCGCACAGCGCGCGGTTGCATGCGGGCAGCGCGGATGGAAGCTGCAACCGCCCGGTGGCGACAACGGGCTGGGCAGTTCGCCGCGGATCGGCTGGTGGCTGGCGGACCTGCCATCCAGCCTCGGGGCGTCCGCCAGCAAGGCACGCGTATAGGGATGGTTCGGCGCCGCGAATACCGTGCGCGCATCGCCCATCTCGACAATGCGGCCGAGATACATGATGGCGACGCGGTCCGACATATGCTCGACCACCGCCAGGTTGTGGCTGATGAACACGTAGGTCAGCCGCTGGCGCTGGCGCAGCTCCATGAACAGGTTGATGATCTGCGCCTGCACCGAGACATCCAGCGCCGACACCGCCTCGTCGCACACTACCAGCCGCGGCTGGAGCGCGAGCGCGCGGGCAATGGCCACGCGCTGGCGCTGCCCGCCCGAGAACTGGTGCGCGTAGCGTTCGGCATAGGAGGCATCCAGGCCGACCTGCGCCAGCAGATCGTTGACGAACGCGGGTGCGTCCGCGCGCGCGGCCACGCCGTGATAGACCGCACCCTCGGCGATCATCTGGCCAACGCGCAGGCGCGGGTTGAGCGATGCATAGGGATTCTGGAACACCATCTGCACCGCCAGGTGGTGGGCGGTCGCGGTAGTGTCGGCAGCCTTGCCGTCCATGGCGATCTCGCCGCCGCTGGGGCGCAGCAGTCCGGCCAGCATGCGCCCGAGGGTGGACTTGCCGCAGCCGGATTCGCCCACGATGCCAAGGACCTCGCCTTCATGTACCTGTAGCGAGACATCGTTGACGGCATGGACGACCTGGTGCGCGGCCGGCTTGCGGGCCAATGCCGCGCCCATGCGGCCCAGCAGCCCGGCCTTGAGCGTGAAGCGTTTTTCCAGATGGCGAGCGTCGAGCAGTACGGTCATGCGACCCTCTCCTTGCCTGCGGGGTTGACGGAGTTGATGATGCTGATGGTGCTGAGTGCGTGGCTCATGCGGCCACCAGCGGATGAAAGCAGCGATGGGTGCGGCCCCGCACCACCACCGCGGGCGGCACCTGCGCGCAAGCCGTGCTCGCCCTGCCGCAGCGCGGTGCGAACGCGCAGCCTGGCGGCAGCGCGGACAGCGGTGGCGTGGCGCCCGGGATGGCCAGCAAAGGCTGGCCGCGCGTCTCGGCGGTGGGCAGAGAAGCGAGCAGCCCGCGCGTGTAGGGATGCAAGGGCTGGCGGATCACGTCGGCCACCGGCCCCTGTTCCACCACGCGCCCGGCGTACATCACGCATACGCGGTCAACGAGATCCTTGACCACGGCCAGGTCATGGCTGATCCAGATCGCGGCGGCGCCGCTCTCGCGCACGAGTAGCTTCATCTCGTACAGGATCTGCGCCTGGATCGTGACGTCGAGCGCGGTGGTGGGCTCGTCGGCAATGATCAGGTCCGGCTGGTTGATCAGTGCATTGGCGATCGCCACCCGCTGGCGCATGCCGCCCGAGAGCTCGTGCGGATAGGCGCGCATGCGCTCATCCGGTGCCGGAATGCCCACGCGCTTGAGCGCGCCGATGGCCCTGTCCACGGCATCGCTGCGGCTGCAGCGATGGTGCACGCGGACAGTCTCGGTCAATTGCGCGCCAATGCGCATCACCGGGTTGAGCGACATCATGGGATCCTGGAACACCATCGCAATGCGGTCGCCGCGCAGCGCCTGCCATTCGCGCGGCGAGCAGTCTCGCAGGTTGCGCCCCTTGAACCGCACCTCTCCACCGGCCACCCGGCCGGGCGCGTCGAGCAGGTTCATCAACGAGAACGCCGTGACCGACTTGCCCGAGCCGGACTCGCCGACGATGCCGAGGATCTCGCCCGCTTCCAGCGAGAAAGACACGTTGTCGACTGCGGTGACTGGCGCCTGCGCCGATTCGAAGCGGGTCGTCAGGTTGAGCACTTCCAGTAATGGGGATGCCATCGTCATTCCTCTCAGGCCTCGAGGCGGGGGTTGAGCACACGGCGCAGCCTGTCGCCAACCAGGTTGATGGAGCCAACCAGCAGCACCAGGGCCAGCCCCGGAAAAATGCTGATCCAGTACTTATTGGAGAGCATGTACTCGAAGCCGTTGGCGATCAGCATGCCCAGGGACGGCTCGGTGCGCGGCAGGCCGATGCCCAGGAAGCTCATGGTGGCCTCCAGCGTGATGGCATGCGCGATCTGCAGCGTGGCGGTCACCACCAGCGGCGCCATGCAGTTGGGCAGGATGTGGCGGAACATCAGGCGGTAGGCCGGCAGGCCCTGCCCCATGGCGGCCTCGACGTAGTCCTTGCGCCGCTCCACCTGCGCCGCGCCACGCACGGTGCGCGCGAAGTACGCCCACTGCACGATCACCAGCGCCAGCAAGGTCTTGTCCACGCCCTGCCCCAGCACGGCCAGCAGGATCAGCGCCACCAGGATGGCGGGCAGGCTCAACTGCAGGTCCACCAGGCGCATGATGGCGGCGTCGACCATGCCGCCGCAATAGGCCGCCACCAAGCCGACGCTCGCGCCGGTCAGCAAGGCCACCAGTGCGCTCACCACGCCCACGCCAACGCTGATGCGAATGCCGTAGAAGATGGCGCTGAGCAGGTCGCGCCCCGCGCCATCGGTGCCGAGCCAGTAGTGCGCCTGCCCCTCGTAGCCGCTGCTGCCCGGCGGCAACTCCGAATCGATCACCGACACCGTGGCCAGGTCATAGGGATTCTGCGGGCTGATGAAGGGCGCGAACAACGCGATAAGCAGCAGGAGCGCCAGCAACCCCAGCGCGACCGCCGCGCCGCGATTGTGCACAAAACGCGCCAGCAGGCCAGGCCGGGCGGCGGGCTTGGGCGATGCAGGCGATGATGGCGATGGAGGTGAAGCAAGCGATGGCGCGGCAGCGCCATTAACGTCGGGAACAGGCAGAGACATCGGATTCGCGATTGGCTTGGATTGAAGATGGCGCGCCTGGCTGCTCACGCAGCCTTGTGGCGCAGGCGCGGATCGAGCACCACGTAAAGCATGTCGACGATCAGGTTGAGCACGACGAACAGCACGAGGGTGACCAGCAGGTAAGCGACCACCACCGGGCGGTCCAGGGCCAGCACCGAGTCGATGATCAGCTTGCCCATGCCCGGCCAGGAGAACACCGACTCGGTCACCACCGAAAAGGCGATCAGGTGCCCGAACTCCAGCCCGACCACGGTGACGATGGGGATCAGCACATTGGGCACCACATGGCGCAGCACCAGGCGCGCGCCGCCCACGCCCTTGGCGCGGGCGAACTTGATGTACTCCTGGCCTGCCACCTCACGCGTGCCTGCCTCGGTCAGGCGCGCCACCAGCGAGATCTTGAACAGCGACAGCGTCAGCGCCGGCAAGATCAGGAAGCGGATGCCCTCCCAACTGGTCACCGACAGCGGCATGCCCAGCACCGTGCTGACCGGCCCGCGCCCGCCCGACGGCAGCCAGCCCAGGTTCACCGAGAACACCAGGATGCAGATCATCCCGACCCAGAAGGTCGGCATGATCACGCCGCCCAGCGACGCCGCCATCAGCGCCCGCGCCCAGCGGCTGTCCGGTTTGAGGCCGGCGAAGATGCCCATCGGTATGCCCAGCAGCAGCGAGAACAGCAAGGCCGTCACGGCCAGCTCCAGCGTGGCCGGCACGCGGCTCAGGATCAGCCCGATGGCTGGCCGGTTGAAGATGAACGAGTTACCGAGGTCGCCGTGCAGCGCACCCTGCAGGAATCGCAGGTATTGCGCCTGCATCGGCAAGTCCAGCCCCAGCGTGTGGCGGGCTTCGGCGATTTCCTGCTCGGTGGCGGTCGGGCTCACCAGCAGGTGCACGGGATCGCCGATCAGGTTGACCGCGCAGAAGGTGATGACCGACATGATGAAGAGCACGACAAGGCTCTGCAGCAGCCGCTTGATGAGGGTTTCCAGCATGATGCGTTCCGGGCTTGGTGGATGGGCAGCGTCAGCGGCTGTCGCTCGGGCTGATATTGGTGGCGTAGGTAAAGCCGTCGCTGCGCGGCCGCACCGTCAGGCCATGGCGATAGGCCCAGGTTGCGCGCAGATGGTGCAGCGGGATCAGGCCCGCATCATCGGCCAGCTTGCCCGCGGCCTCTCGCTGCGCTTGTTCGCGCGCGGCCGGCTCCATGGTGCGCATGGCGGCGTCGATCAGCGCATCCACCGCCGGATTGGCGTAGCCGCTGCGATTGTTGGCGCCCAGGCCGGCCTTCTTGTCCTGCGAGTGCGCGGTGGCAAGCAGCGGCTCCAGCGAGTCACCCGTCACCGCGCCGATGCCGAGCATGAACACGCTGAACTCCGGCTTGCCGCCGGCCGCGCCCGAGGTGGCGCGCGTGATGTAGACCGAGTATGGCAAGGTGCGCACCTCGGTGCGGATGCCAGCACGCGTCAGCATCTGTCCAAGTGCCTCGCAAGTCTTGGCGTCATTCAGGTAGCGATCGTTCGGGCAATGGAGCGTCAGGCGAAACCCATCCGGGTAGCCCGCCTGCGCCAGTAGCCGGCGCGCACCGGCTGCATCGCCGCGCGGCGACGCCACCCCGGGTGCGTAGCCAAAGAAGCCCCGCGGCACGAGTTGGCCGGCCGGAACGGAGTCGCCCTTGGTCACCCGCGCCGCGATCAGGTCGCGGTCGATCGCACGGTTGATAGCCTGGCGCACCTTGGGCAGGCGCAGCGGATTCTCCGCCAGCGGCTGGCCGTCGTTGCCGACGACATAAGGCGACACCGTGCGCGCCTGGTCGAGCTGCAGGTAGTTGGCCATGTACGACGTGGCCGCGACGGTATGGATGCGTCCGTTGGTGCGCTCGAACGCGGCGGCAATGCTGGCTGAAGACGCGTCGATGACATCCACCTGCCCGGACAGCAGCGCCGAGGCGCGTGCCGGCTCCTTGGAGATGAACTGGAACACCAGCCGCTCCCAGGGCTGTTGGCCGCCCCAGTAGCCGGCATTGCGCGCCAGCGTGAGTTGCTGGCCATGCTCCCACGCCACGAGGCGATAAGGCCCGGTGCCGATGGCGGCGCGGCCGTCAGCGAAGTCAGTCTCCTTGACCTTGCCGCCCAGCGATTTCGGCAGCATGGCAACCAGGCTCAGGTTCTCCGGAAGCACCGGGTTCGGTGCCTTGGTGGCAACGCGCACCGTCAGCGGCCCCGTCACCGCGACGCTGGCGATCGATTTCAGGTAAGTGCGGAAGGTACGCGCGCCGGGCAGGCCCATGGCCCGCTCAATCGAATACTTGACGTCGTCCGCCGAGAACGGCTCGCCATTGCTGAAGCGCACGCCAGGACGCAGGCGGAACTCCCAGGTCGTGGCGTCTACATGCTGCCAGCCCACCGCAAGCAAGGGGACCGGCCGCAGATCGTTGTCCATGCCCACCAGCGTCTCGTAGACGTGCCCCCACAGGTTACGGCCCGCCGCATCCAGCACGTGCGGATCCGCCGCGCTGAGTTCGGTCTTATAGCCAATGCGCAGGTCCGCCGCCCGGGCTGCGAAGGCGCTGGCCCACAAGGCCATGCCGAGGGCAAGGCAGGCTGCCGGCAGCCGGCGCCGGATGCCCATGGCTAGTTGGTTTAGGCTTGATGCGCAGAACATTGTTTCATTGACTGATACGATGGATCGAAGAATAAAACAATGGGCCTGCAAAGGGAAGGTCGGGTTTACCCCCTCAGACATTGAGGACAGGCTTGCGTAACGCGATGCCGCCATCAGCGGGCCGGGGGGACAAACACGGTAAATGCACGCGGACATGACGCACGGCGGCGCCGTGGCCGTGCCGGCACGATGGAGAACTGCGAAGGAAAGCAAAAGCGCGCCTGGCCAGTGCGCGGCGGCGCATCGGCATCGGCCTCTCAGGGATGGCGCGGTGGTGCCGCGCCGAAAGGAAGCGAGCGCTGGCCGGGGCCTCAGCCGCGTGCGTGGCCCAGCGTGCGCGAGAGCATGGCCGCGCGCTCGACCACCAGCGCAATGTGGCGCTCGATGGTATCTGGCTTGGTGCGGCTGGCAGGGCTTGCAATGCTGAGCGAGGCCACCGCGGCGCCACTGTGATCGCGCAACGGCGCGGCGACTGACACGGCTTCCGCATCGCGCTCGCCGAGCGAGACCGCATAACCTGCGGCACGGATCGCGGCCAGTTCCTCGCGCAGTTGATCGGGCTCGACGATGGTGGTGCTGGTGAAACGTTCGAGCGCGCGGGCCAGCACGGCATCAACCACATCATCGGCCGCAAACGCCAGCAGCAGTTTGCCAGATGCGCCGACATGCAGCGGCCGCCGGTTGCCTACCTCGGTGTGCACGCGCACCGATTGCGATGACTCGTGGCGTGCCACGCAAACCGACTCCAGGCCGTCACGCACCCGCACGATCACGTTCTCGCCGCAGGCCTCGCCCAGCGCGACAAGATGCGGCGCCACCAGCTTGATCAACTCGATCTGCTCGCGCGCGGCGTTGCCCACCAGCAAGGCGTTGTAGCCGAGCTTGTACACCGCGGCATGCGCCTCGCGAGCAAGCAGGCCGCGATGCTCCAGCGTGCTGAGCAAACGGAAGGCCCGCGCTTTGGTAAGCCCGGCGCGGCGCGCGAGTTCGGTCACACCTAGCGATGGATGTTCGGCGACCAGCATCAGCAAGCCTAGCGCTTCATCCACGGCCTCAACAATGTATGTCATCGATGTCCCTTGCGCGCCCGGTCGAGTATCGGCAGCGAGGCGCCCGCCCAAAAAAATCAGACGCAAATTGTACATGGGCGTCGCTCACTGGGCCGGCATACCCTAGCCTTGCATGGCAGCCGCTCACGTGTGTGAGCGGATCCTCAACGCAGCCCCCTGCAGTTGCCGGCACCGTGGTCCAAGCGCTGGACGATGAGAACCTCCCGCGCGACGGCGTCGACGAATACCAGTTTCGCACCAACAGCCTGGCCAACAAGGCCTTCCGCTTGGGGGTCCGGTCGCCACCGCCCGACCCCCAAGCGGCGATCGAACGGGAGCGCGCCCTCCAGGCGCGATTGGAGAAATGCTACGGCAAACCCAAGCCCAGCCCCAAGGGATCTGGTGCAAATCGGAGGGGCCGATGGGTTACGCTCTTGTTTTTGACAAGCGCGAGCCCGCAATGAGTACGCTGAGAGACATCGACTGGCTGTTCAACGGGCGGCACTTCGACCGCGAAGTCATCGTCCTGTGCGTGCGTTGGTACCTGCGTTACAAGCTCAGCCTTCGAGACCTCGTTGAAATGATGGCCGAGCGCGGCCTGTCGCTTTCGCACACGACGATCATGCGCTGGGTCAAACGCTTCACGCCGGAGTTCGTGAAGCGCTGGGATCGGTTTGCGAGATCCGCTGGTCGTTCATGGCGAGTCGACGAGACGTATGTGAAAATCCGTGGCAAATGGGTCTATCTTTACCGTGCAGTTGATCGAGCGGGAAAGACGGTCGACTGCCGGCTCAGCGCCAAGCGCGATGTCGCTGCAGCCAAGGCCTTCTTCGCGAAGGCGCTCAAGAGTCAAGGGCTCGCTCCGAAAACCATCACGCTGGACGGCTACGCGGCGTCTCACCGCGCGGTGCGCGAAATGAAGGCTGACGAGTTGCTGCCCGAGGACACGACGTTGCGATCGTCGAAGTACTTGAACAACTTGATCGAGCAGGATCATCGCAACATCAAGTCCAGGATCAATGCGATGCTTGGCTTCAAACGCTTCAGGAATGCGGCCGTTACGATCTCCGGCATCGAGCTGATGCATCGCATTCGAAAAGGCCAGTTCAACCTCACAAAGCTGTGCCTCAAAGATACCACTGCGCCTGCTGTTTGGAAGGCAGTCCTTTCAGCACGATGATGTAACGGCGAATACGCCGTTTTCCGCTCGCGCCCGTAATTTGCACCAGAGCCCGCTTGAGTACCTTGCCCGACAGGTTGCGCGGCAATGCTTCACGAACTACCAGTTGCCTGGGTGCCTTGAAGCCGCCGAGCCGGCCTTTGCAATGTGCTCGCACCTCGTCGAGCGTGAGGATAGGAAAGCGCGGCGGCTGTAGAGGCGTCTCACAAGGCGGCGGCGACGAGCACGCGTCCGATTGCATGGAGTGACTGGACATAACCGCAATGCCGTACCGCTTGAACCCATAATGCACTCGGGGCAGTAGCCCGGGCAGTCCCTAACAAGGGCTTTAACGCTCAATGAGTCAGTTCTGAGTGAGCGCGGCTATTGCTTGGCGTTATATCCGCAGCATTGTGTCCAAGACCTGATTCGCTGAAGTTCAGACCTTAACGTGGTCCTGCCGTTTCCTAAGCCTAAGCAGCCGGCGCATGCCGATTAGCCCGAATATCGGCCCCGGCAGCATGATCCACGCCACATGCGGACCCAGTGCCGGAAAGGAACCCGTGGCGATCGAGATCGATACGGTTGTGAGTGCGAAGCCCAGGCAGTTCTGGATGGTGAGCGCGCTACCCAGCAGTTGCGGCGGGCAAGCCTGTATCGACATGGCCGAGAATTGCGGTGAATCGGCGATCACCGCGATACCCCACAGAAGAAGAAGTGCCAGGACTAGCGCGGCAGGCGCTTGGTCGAGCATCGGATACAGCGCACATATGAGTCCGGAAGTGGCAAGCGCAACCCAGGCTACACGCGCCGAACCTACGTGCCGGCTTAGCATGCCACCAGCGATGCTACCCAGCGCGCCTACCCCGATCACCGAAAAAGCCCAGGCGGAGATCGTGCCGGGCGCGGCTGCAGTGCCATGCGCAAGAACCGGAGCCAGCAACAGTGGCACTAATGTCCAGAAGGTGTAAAGCTCCCACATGTGCCCGAAATAGCCGAAGGCAGAGGCCCGGAACGCCGGCACGCGGAATGCCTGCAAGACCTGGGCGCCACGTACGAGAGGGCCAATGCCGCGCGGCTGCACGTGTGGCCCATCCCCGAGCAAACCTACCAGCAACGCTGCAAGCAGCGCTAGACAAGAGGAGGTGAGCATCACCGACTGCCACGGTACCGACGCGCCCAGTGCTCGGATGCCATGCGGCAAAGCTGTCCCGAGCGTAAGCATCCCTACAAGCAGACCCAGACTTTGTCCTGCGCGTAATGGATCCCAACTGACGACGAGCTTCATGCCCAGCGGGTAAATACCCGCCAGTGCCAAACCGACGGCGAACCGAAAGGCCATTGCGTCGGGCAGTCCTTGGCTGAACAACGCGAAGCCGGCGTTGCAAGCCGCACCGAGGAGTGCACACACCACGAAGATTCGGCTCGCGGCATAGCGGTCCGCCAGGCCGCTAAGCGCGAATCCCAATGTCCCGGCGATGAAGCCGCCCTGCACGGCGTTGGTAAGCCAGCCGATATCCGCCGTGCTAAGGCCCCACAGCCGCTGCAGATCGTCAGCTGCGCTGTTGGCACTGAACCAGAGTGAAGTGCCAAACAACTGCGAGATGACGATCCAGGTCACCGGCCTGGCTTGTAGCGCTGCAACGGCCATAGAGTCAGAGCTCCTTGCAACCGGTCTGGGCCGCATCAACCTTCACCGTATCCCACGGCAACGGCTCGACCACCTTCCAGCCAACCTTGGCGCCGTAGGGCGAGTCCTTCACCGCGACAGTCTCCGAGAAGTAGGTGCCTACGGTGCCTTGGTGGTCCTGCTTGCGAATAGCGAGCTTGCCGACGATCGTATCCACTGATGACTTTTCCAGTGATGCGATCAGGTCATTGGGCGACATGGACGGCGACGCGTCCATTGCAGCCAGCGCAAGGCGCATTCCGGCGTACGCCTGGATCGCCTGTGGGCCAGGCACGTTGTGGAAGGTGGCAGTGTATGCTTTGACGAAGCGCGCCATTTCCTTGTTGGTGCTTTCCGTCGTCCAGGAACCGAACAAGCCCGCGGTTACGAGCTGCGGGACGTCGCTGCCGAGCGCGGCAAGCATGGAGTCCGGCATGCCCAACGGCGGTAGCATGAACTGCTTCAGTCCAAAGCTGCGCACCTGCCGAATGAAGGCGGGCATGTCATCGCCTACCGCCAAGGCCAGGTAGATGGCATCGGCGCCGCTGCTCTTGATCTGTGAGATAGCGCTTGACCAGTCAGCCGTTCCCATTGAGCGGCCAGCCTCCCCCACGATCTTGACGCCCGGGATTTTGGCGAACTCTGCCTTGTTGCTCTGGCCCCAGACAACGTCGTGGTAGACAATGAACCATTTTTTTTGAAGCAACTCGGGACGCTTTTGCATCAGCACGCGTGTGGCATTCCCCACCATCGCATCGTTCGGGTTGGTGCGGAACACAAATCGGTTGCATTGCGCGCCAGTCACCTGAACCGCTTGGGCATTCGTGGTCACAATGGGAACATTCAGCCGATCAGCTTGCGCGGCCAAGCCCAACACCAGAGCACTGGTGGCGCCGCCAACCAGAATTGGGGCCCGGTCCTTGATGACAAGTTTTTGCGCCTTCATCAAGCCGCCGGCCGCGTTGCCCTGATCGTCCTCTATCACAAGGCGTACCGGCTTGCCTTTGACAGTCGGATGGTCCTTGACGGCCAGTTCGTAGCCGTTTCTCATGTCGATGCCTAGGGGCGCGAGCGCACCGGTGGTCGGAACGATGACGCCGATCACCACGTCTTCCGCCGCGTTGGCCGCCGCGGGCAACAGCGCAGCACACGTGATTGCTGCAGTGCAGAACGCAAACGTCTTGCTGACTTTCATGTCATCCCCTCTTCGAAGTGCCCGCTGCCAGCTTCACCTGGCGGCCGGTCTGATTGGCGCCCGCGGCTGCGCTATAAGGTGAGCCAGGCGGCTCGTCTTCCGCGATTTCACGGTCCTTGTCATACACGGCCATGATCCAGCGCCGCGCAGCCTCCTCGGCCTCGCGACTGTCGCCCCGCTCGATGGCGGCCAAGACCGCTTCCCAGTCCGCGATCCAGCTGGCGCGGTTGCCCTCGTCTCGCATCACCTTGCGCGTGATCGGTAGCGTCAACCGACGCAGCGACGTCAAAAATTTGCGCGCGTACTGGTTCTGTCCGGCTTCGACGAACTGCACGTTGAGCCGGAACATAAGCGCAAAGTATGTGTCGGTGTCCTCTTGCACGCTTGCCTTGAGCGCATCGGTTCTTTCATGGAGCACCTTCACTGTGGCGGCATCGCGTTTCGACGCCGCCTCTGCGGCAATCAGGCCATAGAGCACGGCGCGTACGTCGAAGGACTCTTTCATGGTCTGCGGCGTCAATACCGCAACTGTGGCGCCGCGGCGCGGCTGGACATCCACCAATCCTTCGACCTGGAGTTGTTGCAGCGCTTCACGCACGGGACCGCGGCTGACATTGAAAGTCTCGGCAATCGTTGTCTCAATCAGCGGCTGGCCGGGCGCATACACGCCGCGGATGATGTCATCCGCCAGGCTGTTTGCAATTTGCTCGGCCAGCATCAGCGGTACTTTTGCGCCTCGGCCATCAGGCAGGTAGTTGTCTCGCCCTGAATCGTCTCTGTGGGCCATATCTGTCCTTATCTTCGTTTGCCGCTGCCGCGGCACTAATCAATGCGGCTTTGTCGAGAGCACAAGCAGTTTCTGCAATGCCCGGACCGCCCTCGCAGTGGAGGGGAAGACCGCGATGCCTTGCTCCAGAAGCTCCACGCGTTTGCGACGCACGAGGTTCTCCTGTGTCTTGTCGCCGGTTGAGCGTAGCGCCACGCACACATGGGGACCGCTGGAACTGACGTTGGCAATGCTGGCACAGATGGATTCGATCTCCTTCACACCGTCGGCCTCGCTGTCCGAGAAATCCATGATCGAGCCCATTTCCACATATACCACCACCGCGTCGACGGCGGGATCCTTCTTCAATTGGTCGACGATGTCGCCGAAGATGTGTCGTTCACCTTCTTTCAGCCCCCACACGGGAATGTCAATCGGATTGGCGACGCTGGTTCCGGGCAGCCCGAAACGGCTGAGCGCATCAGCGGTAGCATCCGAGAAGGGCGGTACCTCAAGGCCTGCCCGTGCAGCGGCGTCGCAGCACGTCACACTGACACCGCCGCCAGAGCCAAAGATACCAAGGCCTGGTCCGCGCAGGCGGCCATGCGCGCTATGGATGAGGAAAGCATCCATCAGCTCGTCAACGCTATCGACCTGCAGCACGCCGGACTGCTTCACCGCGGCACGCCACAGGGTCTGGTCCGTGGCCAGGGCGGCGGTATGGCTGCCGACAGCGACCAACCCTTGCTCTGTCGTGCCACCCTTGAACAGGATCACCGGCTTGCTAATCTGTCGCGCCAGGCGGAAGAACAGACCGGGGTCACGAATCGACTCACAGTAGAACGCGATCAGCGTAGTGGCCGGATCCGCTTCGCAGAACAGCAGGAAATCCACCAAGTCGAGGTCAATGCAATTGCCGCAAGAGAGTACCCGTGCCACGGGAACGCCTTGCACCTGGGCGCGTCGCACCACGTCACCCGCAAAGGTGCCGCTCTGAGAAATGAAGCTGATCCCGCGCGTGGCCGTCGGGCAATATTGTGCCGCACCCATCGCCATGCGGCTCGTCGCGCTGAACGTGCCGATGCAGTTGGGGCCAACCATACGCATGGTGCCGTTCGCGAGCACTGCTGCGATCTCACGTTCCAGTGTCTCGCCCTTTGAGGGGTCGTCGCCTGCTGACCATTCGGAAAAGCCGGCGGTGAGCACCTGTACAACCTTCACGCCTTTTTCCTGACACTGGCGCAATGCGTCGGGCACCTGAGCGGCGCCCAGCGCGATATAAGCGCGATCTACTTGTGCCGGCACATCGAGGATCGAGGGGTATGCCGGCAGGTCGCAAATCGTCCTGGCCTTGGGATGAATCGGGTAGATTGGTCCGTGAAAGCCGAAATCCAGCAGGTTCCGGATGCTGCGGTAACCCAGCTTCGTCGTGACAGTTGACGCGCCAATGAAGGCAATGGACTGGGGGTCGAACAATGACCCGGCGCCCTCCAGTCCCGCACGGCGGCGTGCAGCCGCCTCCGCTACCTGCGTCGCCGACAAGACCCGCGGGCCCAACTCCTTCGCCAGCGGCATGACCACCGCGTCCACTGCCAGGCAGCCACTGGGGCCAACGATCACCGGATTGATATCGACGTCCCCGACTTCGCCGCGCACGATCAGCCCATCCGGACCTGCCACCGCCATAAGGCAAGCGTGCAGCGCCGCGCGCGCGTCCGGGTCGAGCGGGATGCGCGCGGGCGGGAAGGCCTCGTCAATGAAGGCGGAGGCAGCGCGCTCGGTAAGCGGGGCCAGTGCCGCAGCGGGAGCAGCTTTTTGTTCCACGCCGGTACCCCCGGGACCCAGCAACACCACGGCGCCATAATCGCGATCAACCCGAGCCCCGATGAAAACCTCCAATCCCTGGGGCACGCGCTCTTCGACCAGTACACCCTCCAAACGCGCCTGTGGCGATGAAGCTCTGCACGCATCCAGGATATCGTCGAAGGCTTGACCTACCTCCGCCAAGGGAACCCCCACGCGCACGCCGCCGGCGGCCGCCTTATGCACAATGTCGGGTGATACCACCTTCATCACCACGGGGCGCTCAAGCGCTCGCGCCACTTGTATCGCCTCGGCTGCAGAGCGGGCCAATTGCGGTCGGGTGGTTGCGATCCCGCAGGTGCGCAGCAGTTCTTTGGATTCAATCTCGTTCTTCATGGTTGTCCATTCGAAGGTAACTTGAATTAGCAAACGGGGCGCACGATTCAAATCAAGATCTTGCCGCTCTGGAACCAATGCAACGGCTCAGACGCGTGCCGCAATGTCACTGCGGTAGCGCACATCAGGTGGAGACGGCGCGGCGCAAAGGGGAAGTCTTCATTGGTCTGTGGAGAAGAGAACGGGTCTATTGAAAGCGTGGCGCGCGCTTCTCTAGAAAGGCGCGGATGCCTTCGCTTGCATCGGGTGCGCGCTGCAGTTCGGCACTTACGCGCCATTCGTGCTCACATGCCGCGTCGGCGCCGGCGTACAGCCCTGTCTCGAGTCCCGTCTTTACCTCCCGTACCACGCCAGCCGAATGACGCGCGATCTCGCCGGCCATGGCCAGCGCAGCGTCAAGCGCACCACCTTGCGGCGCTGCGCGGCTGGCAAAGCCGAGGCGCAGTGCCTCGTCAGCTTTCATCTCGCGGCAGGTCACCAGCAGTTCGTGTGCCACCGGGCGCGGCAGCAGTGCCGGGAGCCGGCTTAGCTGTCCGCCAATCGGCAGCAAGCCAATGCGGGCGCCTGGCGCGGCAAAGCTGGCATTGGCCGCACATACGCGGAAGTCGCAGTTCAGCGCCAGAATAAATCCGGCCGCGAATGCATATCCGTTGATGGCGGCGATGGTCGGCGTACGCATGCGCGCAGGCATGAGGAAAGGCTCGTTGAGCGAAGCATCCGAGGCTTGGTCCTGATGCGTGAGCATCTCTCTCAGGTCATGGCCGCTGGAGAACGCGACATCGCCCGCACCAGTGATCACGACGCATTTCACCGCAGGGTCGCGCTCGGCGGCGTCGAGATAGCGTCCCAGCGTCTGTGTCATCTCATACGTGAAGGCATTGCGCTTGGTCGGGTTGTCGATCGTGAGCACGGCGATGCCGCCACGCAGTTCGAGTCGGATGGCAGGCATCAGAGTCACTCCACAGTGAGTCGCTTTTCCAGGGAACCCGGGTCAGCGAGCACGCGTTCACGCGTCTCGCTGAAGACGATATGGCCGCTCTCGATGACCCGGAAGTGATCGCCGACGGCGGTGGCCAGCGCCAGGCTCTGCTCCACCAGCAGTACGCCAATGCCGCGTTCGCGCATCTCGAGGAGGGCGTCATGGATTGCCTCCACGTAACTCGGCGCCAGCCCCTCGGTGGGCTCATCGAGCAGAATGTAGCGCGGGTTGGCCACCATCGCTCTGGCCACCACCAACATCTGCTGCTCACCGCCGCTTAACGTGCCGGCCAGTTGATCCATGCGCTCTGCCAGGCGAGGGAACAATCGCGTCGCATCGTCAATGGTGAATGCCTGCGAGTTTTCCGTAGCGGGCTGGCGCGCTACCTCCAGGTTGTCTCGCACACTGAGGCTGGCGAATACCTTGCGGTCTTCCGGCACCAGCGTAACCCCGGCGCGGGCGCGTCGGTGCGTCGAACCGTTCAGTGGGCGACCGTCGCATACGATCTGTCCTTCCTGCCGGTCCACCAGGCCAAGGATGGCACGCAGCGTGGTAGTCTTGCCCATGCCGTTCAAGCCCAGCAGGCAGCTTACCTCGCCGCGCCGCACACGCATCGATACGCCATGCAGGATGTGGCTGCTGCCATACGAGGCCGACACCTGGTCGAGTCTGAGTTCGCGGTTAGTGATGTCGTTCATGATGCAAAGCTCCCGTGCAGGTACGCGCTCTTGACCGCAGCGCTTTCGCGAATGACCGCCGGCGGGCCGTCGGCGATCACCTTGCCGTTTTGCATCACGGTGATCGCGTCGGACAGCGCCATCACCATGCCGACGTCGTGCTCTACCAGCACGATCGTCAAGCCCAATTCCTCGCGCAGTTTGAGGATCAGCTCGCCAATGCCATGGCGGTCTCCCTTGGACATGCCAGCCAGCGGCTCGTCCATCAGGATTAACCGCGGTTTGAGCGCCAGCCCGATGGCCACGTCGAGCGCGCGCTGCGAGCCGTGGGCCAGCTGCTTTGCGGCGAGAGCTGCCTTATCGGCCAGGCCGACGCTGCGAAGGTGCTGATGCGCTTCGGCGGCGATCTCGGCTGCATCGGCACGGGAACACCGTATGCTGAAGTTCAGTCCGCGGCTGGAGCGAATCGCCAGCGCAACGTTCTCGCGCAGCGTCAGTTCAAGAAAAACGCTGGTGCGCTGGAAGGTGCGAACGATGCCGCGGCCCGCGAGGCGTTCGGGCGTCCAGCCGGTGACATTGCTGCCGTCGAACGACACGCAGCCGGATGCCGGCGGGATCGCGCCGGTGATCAGGTTGAACAGCGTGGTCTTGCCTGCCCCGTTTGGCCCCAGGATGGCATGGATGGTTCGCGGCATGACGCTCAGCGACACGTCTTGCACCGCCTTCAGGCCACCGAAGTGCCGCGACAGGCCAGTAGTTTGCAACAGCGCGCTCATCGTCCCGCTCCCTTATCTGCCCGTCCGGCCCGCGTCGCCCACACCGGCCGCAGCAATCCGTACAACCCGCCCGGCGCCACCAGTACGATCACCACGAACAACGCGCCGAAGTACACCAGCCACGCGTCGGTGATACTGCTGATCGCGTGCTCGGCAAAGGTGAAGGCCACCGCGCCCAGCGCGGGCCCCACCACGCTGCCGACACCGCCTAGTACGACGTACATCAGAATCTTGCCACTCTGGAACCAGTGCAGCGATTCCGGCGTGACAGCGCCGTTGAACAGGACGAACAGTGCGCCCGCCATCGAAGCCAGCATGGCCGAGATGACGTAGGCGGTGAGCTTCAGGCGGAACACGTCGATGCCGACAAAGCGCGCGCGCTCGGCGTTGTCACGCAACCCCAGCCAGGCTTTACCCAGCGGCGTGGCTCGCAGGTAAATCACGCCCGCTACCATGGCCACCAGCACTGCCAGCAAAAGCCAGTACCAAGTGTTTTGGCCAACTATCTTCAGTCCGAACAGGGTGGGGGAAGGCACGCCCTGCAGGCCGTCCTCGCCCCCGGTGATACCTGCCGCCACAAACACCAGCGAGTACAGTACCTGGCACAACGCCAACGTCAGGATGGCAAAGGCCTTGCCGACCTGGCGCAGGAAGATCAGTCCGACGCCGGTAGCGAACAGTAACGCCACCAGTGCCGCCATCAGAAGCAACAACAGCAGATCGGCGGTCACCCCGCGCGCCAGCAGTCCCGCAGCGTAGGCACCCAGGCCGAACCAGGCGGCATGACCGAAGGACAGGAGGCCGGTATTGCCCGTCAGCATGTCCAGGCTCACCGCCAGCATCGCGGCGATGAATGCATGCGAGAACAGCACGACGAAAAAGGGCTGCTCGGTGAGCCACAGGGGAAGAAGCGCAGCAGCGATGACCACCAGCACCGCAGCAACGGACACCAGGTTGATGCGGCGCGGCGGCAGCCCGACTGGTAGAGACGAGGTCCTCATTATTCTGTCCTCCCTTCGCCAAACAGGCCACGCGGCCAGCGAACCAGCATCGCCATAAGAATTATGAACAGCAGCATCATTGCCGCGTGGCCGCCGGTGAAGGCCTCGCCAAGCACGACCACGAGCCCGACCAGGTATGCCGATACCACGGCGCCTCGAAAGCTGCCCAGCCCGCCGAGAATGACGGTCATGAACGACAGGATCAGCATCTTGTCGCCAACGGTTGCGTAGGCATTCAAGATCGGCGCGGATGCCACCCCTGCGATGCCAACGAGCGCAGCGCTCACGCCAACCACTGAATGCATCAGCACGTTTCGATCAATACCCAGGCATGCGGCCATTTCGCCGTTGTCATTCGCGGCCCGCACGCGCAGTCCCCACCGGGTTCTCTTCAAGACCAGCATCAAGGCGGCAGCCAGCGCGATTGACAATAGCGAGGCAAAGACCCGATACACCGGCAACGACACGCTGCCCAACTCCAACGTTCCGGCCAGCGCAGCAGGCGGCACCAGCACCTGGATGTCCCGGCCGCCCGCCTCGTACAGCAGTCCCGTAATTAGCATGGCCAAGCCAAAAGTCAGAAGAAGACCGTCCATCATGGGGCGGTGACGGATCCGCGAGAACAGAGCCCAGTCGATCGCCACGC
The DNA here is from genome assembly GCF_000611145.1 of Cupriavidus sp. SK-3. Classification (NCBI taxonomy): domain Bacteria; kingdom Pseudomonadati; phylum Pseudomonadota; class Betaproteobacteria; order Burkholderiales; family Burkholderiaceae; genus Cupriavidus; species Cupriavidus sp. SK-3. Next base: position 23,080 of record NZ_JFJV02000195.1, read on the forward strand.
CGACGGCGCCGACTGCCAGCGCCGTGAGCGGGAGCACCCACCACAGGGGTAAGCCCTTCGCCACCAGCCAGACGCCTGCCATGGCACCGATGCTGTAGAGAGCGCCGTGCGCGAAGTTGATGATTCGCCCGACGCCGTAGATCAGCGTCAGTCCGAGGCTGGATAACAACAGGATCGATCCGAAGACCACCCCGTTTAACAAGAGTGATAACAGAAGCACTGCCGGCCTCCTTGAACTGTTATTTGTTAACAATCGACTGTTACCAATTCTAGGCGCGTGCCGGCTTCCTTGAAGATGGGACTATTACCGACGGGGTTTACCTTGATAGTCGGTGGGACGCACTTGCTCGGCCTGGCACCGGCGCCGCACGCCGCCAGCCATGACACGGTGTGCATGCTGGCCTACACCTCTGGCACGACCGGCCACCCCAAGGGCTGCATCCACACCCATGGCACGCTGATGAGCGCGGCGGTGGGCTCGCAGATCTGGCGCAGCAATACGCCCGAGACAGTCTTCCTGTCCGTAGCGCCGCTGTACCACATGCTGGGCATGCAGAACGGCATCTACGCGCCTCTTTACCTCGGGGCCACCATCGTGCTGATGCCGCGCTGAGACCGCGCGCTGGCCGCGGAACTGATCGTGCGCTACCGCGTCTCGAACTGGGCTACGACCCCGGCCATGCTGGTGGACTTCTTCTCTCTCAGCCGGGCATCCTTGAGCGTGATCGTTCCAGCCTGGCCTTCCTGGGCGGCGGCGGGGCGGCCATGCCCGATGCCGTGGCAGACATGCTGCAGGAGCGCTTCGGCCTGCGCTATATCGAGGCGTATGGCATGACCGAGACCGCCGCTTTCCTGCTGTCCAATCCGCGTCACCGCCCAAAGCGGGAATGCCTGGGCATCGCCACCTTCGGAGTCGATGCGCGCGTGATCGATCCGCAGACCGGCGCCGAGCTGCCGCAAGGCGAGCTGGGAGAAATCGTCGCCAGCGGCACGCAGGTGATGCGCGGCTACTGGCGCAATCCGGAGGCCGATGCGGAGAGCTTTATCGAAATTGACGGCAAGCGCTTCTTGCGCACGAGCGACCTCGGCTTCGTCGACGACGACGGCTATTTCTTCATGCGCGATCGGCTCAAACGCATGATCAATGCGTCCGGCTTCAAGGTCTGGCCGGCCGAGGTGGAGAACCTGCTCTACGGGCACCCGGCCAGCCATGAGGTTTGCGTGATTGCCGTCCAGGACGAGCGCCGCGGCGAGACGGTCAAGGCGCGCCCGACTGGCGGCCGTTCGCCGGCC